>NZ_WEZF01000009.1 GCF_009177065.1 Tautonia marina | reverse complement strand
GGTCAATCCGCACCAGCACCGGGTGGTCAACACGGCGCATCCGCAACTGGTTCGGGTCAACGTCTTCGGGTCGCCTCGGTTCAACGTCGAGGAGATTGCGACGCCGACGGTGCGCCTCTCTGGGGCTGAGCCGGTGTCGGTCTTCACGGGCTTTGCCAATCGGGACCCGTACCTGGACGCCACGTACGTGTTCCTGAGCACCGATCTCGACCCCTTGCCGCCCGGGGCCACGATGGTGACCCTGACCGGCCAGCTGAACGACGGGACGAAGTTCGAGAGCCCGTTCGAGATCTATAACCGAGACGCCTCGATGTTCATGGCGGGCATCAACGTGGTGCCTCAGCCGGCCCCGACTCCGCCGCCGCAGCCGTTCGCCCTGTACGAAGGCTTGCTGCCGGGACAGGGACCGAGACTCCGGGAAGTGCTCGCCCCGGCGATTCACGGAACGCTCGGCTCGGTGCCGACTCAGGCGGCACTCGCCCGGCAGTTCTTCCAGACGCCGGCCCCTTCCCCAACTCCGGCTCCGGCTCCTGCTCCCGTCCGAAACCCTGGCCTGGTCCTTGGTCAGCCGTCTCCGGCGGCGACGCTGGGGGGGGGAACGACCCGAGACCCCGGCGTGACCCTGGGGAGCGGCCCGGTGATCAGCCTGGCGAACCGAGGGGGGGCCTCGACCGCCACCCCGGCAGCGACCTCGACCTTGCGAGGACCGTCGATCCGGATGCCGGTGCAGCCGGCCGTCTCGACCCGACCCGTGTCGGCCCCGACGATTACGATCGACTACGGCCAGCACGGGGGCCCCTCGGCCCGATGATCTGGATGCGGTCGCGGATGATCTGAACCTGACCGACCCCCCTTGCGGTCGTTAGGATAAAGACGAACGATCGAGCGAGCCCCCCGGACCTTGCGAGCCGGGGGGCTCGTCTCGTGGCATCGAGACGCACCGAAGGGGGCGGACATGCTTCGGATCAACGACCGGATTTCGATCCCGATGGACGAATTCCAATTCGATTACATCCGATCCGGCGGGCCTGGCGGACAAAACGTCAACAAGGTCGCCACCAAGGCCGTCTTGCGCTGGAGGCCGGGAGACAGCCCGAGCCTGCCCGAGCCGGTCCGCCGTCGTCTGATACGGCAGATCGGCAGTCGTCTGACGACCGAGGGGGATCTGATCGTCTCGTCGCAGCGCACGAGAGACCGCCTGCGGAACATCGACGATTGCCTGGACAAGGTCCGCGACCTCGTTCTGGAAGCCGCCACGCCGCCGAAGCCGAGAATTGCGACCAAGCCGACGCTTGGCTCGAAGGTGCGCCGCGCTGAGCAGAAGAAACAACGCTCGACCACCAAGAAACTGCGAAAACCCCCGAAATTCGACTAATCGGAATCTGGAACGGAGTCTTTCACCAATGGCCGACCGCGATTATTCGCCGCATCAGCAGAAAATCATCAAGCGATATTATCAGAATTTTGACGCGATCAAGTCGCAACGGCTTTCCGACCTGATCGCCGAGATCTACCTTGCCGAAGGGAAGAAGAGCGACCGCCTGTGGAAGCAGGCGGCCGACATCTTGACGAAGATGGAGTTCCCCGCCTCCCGAATCGAGCATCTGATGCAGAAACGGGAGCCGGAGCTGCTGGTGGGGATTCTGAAGGAACTGGAAACGCGAAAGGGCTGATCGGCCAGGTCTCGATCCGATGAGAACCTCGCTTCCCCCTCAGAAAGGGCTGGCGGCGGGTTCAGAGGGCTGTCAAATCGGATAGGTCCAGGGGGATCGATACTCGCGGCGCAGGAGGGCATTGGCCTTGTCGTCGCCGGGGATAGTGTGCGAATCGTGGTCCCAGTGGATGCTGCGGCCGAGCTTGTAGGAGAGCATGCCGAGGAGGCTGAGGTTGGTCGAGTGGTGGCCGATCTCGATGTCGGAGACGGGTCGGCGGCCGGAGGCGATGGCGTCGAGGAAGTCGGCCCAGAGTTCTCGGATGTTTTGCTGATCGGGCTCGTGAAGCTGGGCGGGGACGTTGACGGCGGCGCGCTTGGCGTCTCGGGGGTAGAAGGTGGTGCCGTCGAGCCAGCCGATGTGCAGAGTGCCGTTGGTGCCGTAGAAGTAGCAGCCGACGGCCTGCTGGGGGTGGGTCTTCTCGGCGGTGTTGCCGGCGAAGCGGCGATGCTCCCAGCTGAGGGAGAAGTTGTCGAACTCGAAGGCGGCGATTTGATGGTCGGGGGCGTCGGTGGTCAGGCGCTCGCCGTCGTTGATGGCGGGGCCGGCGATCGGTCGGCCGCCGGTGGAGAAGACGGTCTTCGGCGCGACCTCGTCGGACCACATAAGCACTTGATCCATCCAGTGGATGCCCCAGTCGCCGAGGGTGCCGTTGGCGAGGTCGAGGAAGTTGCGGAACCCTTTGGGATGGAGCTTGCTGTTGAAGGGGCGGAGGGGGGCGGGGCCGCACCAGAGGTCCCAGTCGAGCCCGGCGGGGGGATCATCGTTCGGGCTCGGTTCCTCGGGGCCGCCGCCGTAGTGGACGAAGGCGCGGACCATGCCGACATCGCCCACGGTGCCGTCTCGAAGCATCTCCATACCGGCGATGTTGTGCGGCGAGACGCGGCGATGGGTGCCGACCTGAACGACGCGATCGTTGCGCCGAGCGGCGGCGACCATGGCCTTGCCTTCGAGGATCGTGTGGCCGATCGGCTTCTCGACGTAGACGTGAGCCCCGGCGTCGCACGCGGCGATGGTGATGAGCGGGTGCCAGTGGTCGGGAGTGGCGACGATGGCGATGTCGGGTTTTTGCTCGTCGAGCAGCTCGCGGAAATCTTTGTAGATCTTGATCGAATCAGGGAGCATGCCGCCGAGGGTGGATTTGCAGGCGGCGATTTGCGAGTCGTCCACGTCGCAGAGGGCGACGGGCCGGCATCGGCCGGAGGCGATGGCTTCGCGGAGGATGTTGGTTCCCCACCAGCCCGACCCGATCAGGGCGGTCGAATAAGTGTGATCTTGCTTCGCCTGGAGGATACCGGGCATGGCGGCGAAGGCCCCGGCGGCGGCCGATCGGACGAAGGAGCGTCGGGTGATGGTCATTGGGTGCGCCTCGGGAGGTGAGGGGCGAGCGAGGGGAGGCTCCGGGCATGGAGTCGAATGGACGCTTGCGTGTCGTGGAGCGTCCGAACACGCAAGGCCTGGAAACGACTGCGAGGACGGGAGCACTGGTGAGTCACCAGTGCCACCCGCCCGAGTTTGAGCGAACGGGGTCGGCTCAGACCTTCTTGGCGATGTTCACGTAGGTGTGGACGTGAGGAGCACCGCGGAAGTGCCAGACGAAGGTGGGGCCTTCGAGACGCCAGATGTCCCATTCGCTGTCGTCGCCGAGGTCGCCTTCCTTGTAGAAGGCCATGTGCAAGGCGTCGAGACCACCGCCGGCTTCGATGATGGACATGGCTTCCTCGACGTCCTCGGAGCGGTAGGGGTCGAGGAGGACGCGGATGACCGATTCGACCAGTTCTTTCTGGTCGCTCGACAGCTCGCAGAGGCAGATGCCGGGGAACGAAGCGCCTTCGCCCTGGAGTTCGACGGCGGTTTCGCGGGGGGCCTTCTCGACGAGGGCGAGCTCGCGCTGCTTGCCGTCGAGGGCGCCGAAGACCTGGTTGGCCTTGACGGTCTGGTAGTAGAAGACGTTGCCGGGCAGCCCCTTCTTGGCGTCGCCTTCGCCGTGGCCGTAGACGATCGGGCCGCCGAAGGCGGCGCCGGGGTTGCTGTTGCCGTCGGCGCGGAGGGTCAGGTGACGGCCAGTCATCTCGAATTCGAACTGATCGGAGTCGGGCTTGCCGAAGAGGGCGATGTGGTATTCCTCGAAGCCGCCGGAGTCCTGATCCATCTGGATGCGGAAGCGGTCGTAGCCTTCGGGGCTGGTGACGCCTCGGACGATGTCTTCGACGAGCATCTGCTGCTCGGTGTCGAGCTGGCCGATGGTCGGCTCGGTGATGGCCCAGTTGGCGCTGATCCGAGTGCGGAGCGGGTGATCGTAGGGGAAGCAGAGCACCTCGCGTTGCTCGGGTTTGAGCGATTCGAACAGCCGAGCGGCGGCGGTTTCGGCCGCGCTGCTGTGGCTCGGCCCGTCGCCGATGAAGGCGGCGTGGGCATTGACCAGCGGAGCCAGGCCGCTGAGGGCGGCCGCACCACCGACGGTGCGGACAAACTGGCGACGAGAAACCGAATCAGGGCGGACGTCGTTGCGGTTGTCCTGAGACATCAGGGATGGCCTCCGCGCGGTTGAGAAACAAAAGATCCATCGAAGCATCCGGCGCGACCCCACGCCGGAACGTTGACTCTATCACGCGAGAATTCCCCGTGTAAGCACGAACCGGCTCCGTTGTTGAACAATGTGGCTCGGCCGATCGCGCGGGTTGAGCCGGTCGGAGCCGGGGGGATAAGATGATCGAGTGCCCTTTCCCGACCCTTGATCGGGAAAAACGGGTTCCTCTCCACCCTTCCTGTCCCGGCAAGACCGAACCGAGAACGGAGGTCCACTCATGGCCACGGCGACCGAGGCCCGACCGACGCTCAATCGCTCGTTTCAGACGAAACTCCTGATTAACGGCCAGTGGCGCGACAGCGTCAGCGGAAAGACCTTCGAGACGATCAACCCGGCGACCGAGGAGGTCATCGCGCAGGTGGCCGAGGGAGACGCCGCCGATATTGATCTGGCGGTCAAGGCCGCGCGGAAGGCGTTCGACACAGGCCCCTGGCGGACGATGGACGCCCGGGATCGGGGCCGACTCCTGAATAAACTTGCCGATTTGATGGAGTCGCAAATCGACGAGCTGGCCGCCCTGGAGTCGCTCGACAACGGCAAGCCGTTGAGCGAAGCACGCAACGGCGACCTGCCGCTGGTGGTCGATTGCCTGCGCTATTACGCCGGCTGGGCCGACAAGATTCACGGGCAGACGATTCCGATTCGAGGGAACTTCTTCAGCTACACGAGGAAGGAGCCGGTCGGGGTCGCGGGGCAGATCATCCCGTGGAATTTCCCGATGCTGATGGTCGCCTGGAAGTGGGGCCCGGCGCTGGCCGCCGGCTGCACGATCGTGATGAAGCCGGCCGAGCAGACCCCCCTGTCCTGCCTCCGCATGGGAGAGTTGGCGATGGAGGCCGGGTTCCCCGAGGGGGTCATCAACATTGTGCCCGGTTATGGGCCGGGGGCGGGATCGGCGCTGGTCGATCATCCGGGGGTCGATAAGGTCGCGTTTACGGGATCGACCGAGGTCGGCAAGCTGATCATGCGGAATGCGTCGAACACCCTGAAGCGGGTGACGCTGGAACTGGGCGGCAAGAGCCCGAACATCGTGTTCGCCGATGCCGACCTGGAGAAGGCGGTCGATGGCGCGATGCTCGGCCTGTACCTGAACCAGGGGCAGTGCTGCTGCGCAGGCAGCCGGTTGTTCGTGCAAGAATCGGTCTATGATGAGATGGTCGAACGTCTGGCCGACAAGAGCAGCGCCCGACGGCTCGGCGACCCGTTCGACCCGGACACCGAACAAGGGCCGCAGGTCGATCGTGAGCAGTTCGAGAAGATTCTCGGCTACATCGAGAAAGGCAAGGAGCAAGGGGCCCGCTGCGTGTCCGGCGGCGAGCGGTTCGGCGACAAGGGGTATTTCATCAAGCCCACCGTGTTCGCCGATGTGAAGGACGACATGGCGATCGCCACCGACGAGATCTTCGGGCCGGTCATGCAGGTCCTGAAGTTCCGGGAGATTGATGAAGTCGTCGAGCGCGCCAACACGACCGATTACGGTCTGGCCGCGGCGGTCTGGACCCGAGATATCGGCAAAGCGCACGCGATCGCCAACCGGGTTCGGGCGGGGACGGTCTGGGTCAACTGCTACGACGTGTTTGATGCCGCCGCGCCGTTCGGTGGGTTCAAGGCCAGCGGCATTGGCCGGGAGCTGGGAGAGAAGGCGCTCGACAATTACATCGAGCAGAAGACGGTGACGGTGTCGCTCGATTGAGGATGCTTGAAAACGTTCTTCTCGATCCCCTCCTCTCGCTCTGTTCCTGGTGGGAGGAGGGGGACGCTTGGGCTGTTCGAGCGTGCCTCTCGCGGTGTGTTTGACCTGGCGGAGGCCCCTTCACCCGGCCTTCGGCCACCGGCTCCCCCACGAGCGGGGGGAGGGTTGGGAATGCTCTCGCATCCGACGTTCGGCTACCGGCTCCCCCACGAGCGGGGGGAGGGCTGAGGGGCCGGTGGTGGTTTGTGGATGAGAGGGTTGAGGGGTTGGGGCGGTCTACGAATTCCTCCCGTCGGTTCCGAACAGGGCCTTGATCGGAGTGGAGCCGGGGGTGGCCTCGACGAAGCCCCGGATCAGGACCATCACCGGCAAGGCGGTGACGAAGCCGAGTGGACCCCAGAGGAAGCCGAAGAAGAGGACGCCGACGAGAACGGCCAGCGGGTCGATCGAGATGGCGTCGCCGTAGAGCATCGGCAGGATGACGTAGCTTTCCAGGGTCTGGAGCAGGATGTAGACGCCCAGCATTACCAGAGGAGGCCAGAGGGCCTGGCTGGTGATCGCGGCCACGATCACCAGCATCGTGCCGGCGATCAGGGCTCCGAAATAGGGAACCAGGACGAGCAGGCCGGTCATCAGGCCCCAGAGTCCCCACTGGGGAAGACCGATCAACCAACTCACCAGGGTGATCGTGACCGCATAGCCGGTCGCAACGAGCAAGACGCAGCCGACCCAGCCGCTAATGGACTGGCCCATGCGCTCGAGGTCCTTCGCCTGCAGGTCCATGCCCAACGCCCTGCCGGCCTGGATGATCCGATCGGACCAGATGCCTCGGGTGTAGAGGATGTAGAGGATCAGGAACAGGAAGACGACGACCTGCCCCAGCACGCCGAGGACTCCGCCGACGCTGTGGAGGAGCCACTGACCGATCGCCCCGGCATTTTCCCGGATCTTTTGGGTCCAGTAATGTTGCGAGGTGATTTGCGCGCCTGACTCCGAGCCGGAGGATTCTGTGGAGCCGGAGTTCGTTGCCCGTTCCGAATCCGCCGGGGGACGCGTGGATTCGTCTCTGGAGGCGGCCTCGCCCGATGCCTCGTCGGCCGCGCCGCCGGTCATCACCTCGGGTTCGGTCAGGGCTCCGAGGGCCGGGATGTCTCGCAAGGTGTCAGTGGCTTTCGAGGCAAGCCGGCTGAACTGCTCGAAGTAGCGATCCGAGTTCTGGACGACTTGCCCGGCCTGGGCGACCACCAGGCCAATGGCAGCCAGGAAGACCAGGGCAATGATCGCCGTGCAGAGGATACTGGCCACGCCCCGGCCCAGACCTCGGCGCTCGATCCAGTGGGCGATCGGGTGCAAGGCGATGGCGAAGACCAGGGCGAGGATCAAGGGGATGATCAGGCCAGTCATCTGGGTGCTGGCGGCCAGCACCAGCACGGCGGCGATGACGGCCAGGGCCACCGTCCGCACCCAGGCCTCGCGGTCGAGCTGGACCTGGGGAGTCTGGGGGGGGGAGTCGGCGGTGGAGCGGGGCATGATGGGATGACCTCTGTGCAGTGGGATCGGTCGGAGGTGCGGGGTCGATCGATCGGATCGAAGCATCCATCGATCGACCCCGCACCTGCTCATGACTGATCGCGGTGCAATCCCGGTGCCAGAGGTGGTCTGGAGCACTCGGCTCAGAGCTGAAGCCAGCTCGGCAGCTCGTTGTGGGCGGGCAGGCGGATGAGGCTGACGCTGAGCATGTCGGGCAGCTCGGAGACGGCCTTCAGCGCGGCCTCGTCGGGAACGGCGTCGAGGTTGACGACGCCGATGGCCTCGCCCCCCTGGGTCTCGCGGCCGACGTTCATCTGGGCGATGTTGACGCCGCGCTTGCCGAACTCGGTGCCGATGGCGCCGATCAGGCCGGGGCGGTCGTTGTGCGTGAAGATGAACAGGGTGCCGTCGAGGTGAGCGTCGAGCCGGTAGGGGCCGAGCCGGACGAGGCGGAGGAACTCGCGGCCGAAGGTGGTGCCGGAAGCGACGTAGGTTTTGCGGTCGGTGACGACCTCGCTCTGGATCATCGAGGCGAAGTCGCCGGGCTCGGTCGATTTTTCCTCGGTCAGGGTGATGCCGCGCTCTTTCAGGCGGGCCTCGGCGTTGACGAGGTTGACCTGACCCTGGAGGGCGGTTTCCATCCAGCCGGCGGCGAAGGCGGCGGTGATGAGCCGGGTGTTCTTGGCCGCGACCTCGCCCCGGTAGCGGAGGGTGGCCGATCGGATGATCCCGCGGTCCATCTGGGCGTGGAGCATGCCGAGGCGGCGGGCGAGGTCGAGGTACTGGCGGAGGTCTTCCATCTCGGCGCGGTTGAGGGTCGCCATGTTGACGGCGAACCGGACCTGGCCGCGGGCGAGGAAGTCGGCCAGGAGGCGGGCGGCCTCCTCGGCGACGGCAACCTGGGCCTCCTCGGTCGAGGCGCCGAGGTGGGGGGTGACGACCACCTTCGGGTGGTTGACCAGGGGGTGATCGGCCGGGGGAGGCTCGGGGTCGAAGACGTCAACCGCGGCCCCTGCGACGTGGCCGGAGTCGAGGGCCTCTTTCAGGGCCTCGGGCTCGATCAGGCCGCCTCGGGCGCAGTTGATGATGCGGACGCCGGGGCGCATCTGCTTGAGCGTCTCGGCGTTGATGAGGTTGCGGGTGTCGGCGGTCAGGGGGGTATGCAGGGTGATGTAGTCGCACTGGCCCCAGAGCTCGTGCAGGTGGGGCACGCTTTCGATGCCCAGCTCGGTCGCGCGTTCGGCCGAGAGGAAAGGGTCGAAGCCGATCACGCGCATCGAGAAGCCGAGGGCCTGTTTCGCGACGGTCTGGCCGACGCGGCCCATGCCGATGATGCCGAGGGTCTTGCCTTCGAGCTGGCGGCCGGTGAGCTTGTTGCGGTCCCATCGGCCGGCCTTGAGGCTCTCATTCGCCTGAGGGACGTTGCGGGCGAGCGAGAGGATGAGGGCCATCGTGTGCTCGGCCGTCGAGACGGTGTTCCCGCCCGGCGTGTTCATCACGACGATGCCGTTCTGGGTGGCGGCCGGCACGTCGATGTTGTCGACGCCGACCCCGGCGCGGGCGATCGCCTTCAGGCGGGTCTGGCCTTGCAAGACGTCGGCCGTGACCTGGGTTCCCGAGCGGACGACCAGGGCATCGGACTCGGCCAGGGCGGCCTTCAGGCCGGGCACGTCCTTGGCCAGGTCGGTTCGGACGATGACCTCGAAGTCGGGCTCGGCCCTGAGCAGGGCAAGGCCTTCTTCAGACACTTTGTCGGTGACCAGCACGCGATAGGGCACGTCGATCAGGCTCCACTTGCAATCGTTTTGAGAGGAATCAATGGTCCGGTGACGGAGATCGCATCGCCTCCTGCGGAGATGCGATCGAAACCCCTCCTCTCCTGAGACGCGGAGAGGAGGAGCGAACATCAACAAGGCAATCAGGCCGCCCCGACCGGGCTTCCCTGGCCAATCAGCGCCCGCTGAGCGGCGGAGACGCCGGCACCGGGTTCGAACTCGTGGCCAAGCTGGGCGAGGACCATCTCCAGCGCGGCGAGGGCGCCGACGACGTCGACCTCGTCATTGTAGCCCATGTGGCCGATCCGGACGATCTTGCCCTTGAGCTTGTCCTGACCGCCGACGACGGTGATGCCGAAGCGCTCGTCGAGCTTCTTGCGGATGTCGGTGTCCTTCAGGCCTTCGGGCACGACGAAGGCGGTGAGCCCCTCAGCCGGGCGGGCGCTGAACAGTTCGAGGCCGAGGGCCTTGACGCCGGCCTGGCAGGCCTCGCTCATCGCCTTGTGGCGGGCCCAGACGTTTTCGATTCCCTCGGCGCGGATCATGCTGAGGGACTTGTTCAGGCCGAAGATCAGGGTGTGGGCCGGGGTGTACGGCGTATCCCAGTCGGCCAGCTTCTTGCGGGCGGCCTTCAGGCCGAAGTAGAAGGCTTTCGGCTCGAAGGTGTCGATGACAGCCCAGGCCTTCGGGCTGACGGTGACGAAGGCCAGGCCGGGGGGCAGCATGAGGGCCTTCTGCGAGCCGACGCAGAGGAAGTCGATCTTCCAGGCATCGACGTGGCACTCCATCGCGCCGACGCCGGAAATGCCATCGACGGCGAACAGCGCGTCGGTCTCAGCGACGACCTTGCCGATGGTCTCGATGGGGTGTCCGGTGCCGGTCGAGGTCTCGCTAAGGGTGCCCATGACGACGGCGATGTCGGAACGTCCCTTGAGGGCCTCGGCCACGCGGTCGGGGTCGACGGGCTGACCCCATTCGAAGTCGAGCGTCTCGAAGGCGATGCCGTGAGCCTGGCAGATCTTCGCCCATCGCAGGCCGAACCAGCCGGCGTTCAGGACCAGGGCTTTCTTGCCGGGCGGGACGGCGTGCAGAGCGGCGGCTTCCATCGCTCCGGTGCCGGTGGCGGCAAGGATGGCGACGTCGTTGGAGGTTTTCAGGATCTCCTGGAGCCCCTGGACCGCGTGCTTGATCCCCTCCTTGGTGCGGGGGTCTCGGGAGTGGATGACCGGCTTGGCCATCTCCAGCATGACTTCTTCGGGGACCGGAGCGGGGCCGGGGGCCATGAGGCGCGGCTTGCGCATCGTACAGGTTCCTTGTTGAATCGCGCTCGTGCGTTGGCGGGCACGTTGGGGCGGGGAAATGACTAGTTTACCCAACTCGACCCGGGTTCGGGGAGAGATGTTCGGGAGAAGCGACGATCGGGGTGGGAATCGACCGCCGAGCGATCAATGCCCCTGGCCGTAAACCGCGCCGGGGTCGAAGACGGGGGAGCCGGTGGTTTCGAGCTGTCCGTCGGGCGTGACCTTGCGGAAGAAACAGGAGCGGTAGCCTTCGTGACAGGCGCCGCCGATTTGGCGGGCGCGGATGAGGAGCACGTCGGCGTCGCAGTCGAGCCGAATTTCCTCGACGTGCTGCACGTGGCCGGAGCTGCCGCCTTTGTGCCATGACTGGCCGCGCGACCGGGAGTAGAAGTGGGTCTGGCCGGTTTCGAGGGTGCGGAGGATGGCGGGGCGATCCATCCAGGCCATCATGAGGACGTCGCCCGATTCGGCATCCTGGACGATGGCCGGGATGAGGCCGTCGGCGGTCCATTTCAAGGTGTCGAGAAAGGCCGGTTCGGTCGGGGTGGGGGTGGAGGAAGTCACGTCAATCGTCCCGGGGCTGGAGAGGGAGGTCGGCGCCGGCGGGAGGGGCGTCGAGCGGGTCGATTCCGAGGCGGCGGCGGAGGCGGTCGAAGTCGTAACCGAGGTAAAGTTCGCGTGATCGGGGGCGTTGGGCCAGTTGCTCGCGGACGAGGATGATGCCGGAGAGCTTGGCCCGCATCACGTCATCCCCTTCGGCGCCGAGGCGGCTGGCCTCGAGGGGGGAGCGCTGGGGGGGACCTTCCTCGTCTCCGAGGCCCGCGCCGAGGCCGATTCGAGGGACGATCACCCAGCGCGTTTCGAAGTAGGAGGCGATGGCATCGGCCTGGAGGCGTTTTCGAGCGTCGATCGAAAGCCCTTCAGGCAGGCGGACGGTGGCCACGGCGGCGTCGAGCATGGCCAGGGGCAAGGGGGAGATGGTCCGGTCAAACTCCAGGCCGCGGCCGAGGCGGCCCTCGATGGTGCGCTCGACCTCCTCGATCGCCCCGCGCTGGAGGCTGGAGCAACGGAGGATGCCCTCGTTAAGGATGACGACGGCCCGAACGATCGGCAGGTCCGAGGCAGCCGGCTCGGGATCGCTCGGGGGCATCGGGCGGTCGAGCCACTCGACGATCCGGGCGCCGGGGGCCATCGGTTTGAGGGTCATCGGATCAACGGGCATGGGGACGACCCGGACGGCCCCGGCGGCCTCGTCGGCGTCGAACGGGGGGGGAGCGTCGTCGGGCCAGGGAAGCTCGAAGGCGTAGTTCAGGTCGTCGGCCCGGTGCTCGGCCCCGGCGCCGTGGCGGAGGATCTCGGCCAGGGCCCACGATTCGGCGGCGCGGTCGGGATCGGAGGAGGCGGTCAGGTGGACGAGGTAATCGAGGGCGTCGATTGCCTCATCATTGCGACCAAGCCAGGCGAGGCAGAGGGCGCGGTTCGACCAGGCGGCGGTGTCGGTCGGTTCCTCCTCGGAGAGCTCCTCGAAGGCGTCGAGGGCGTCGGCGAGGTTGGCAAGGTTGCGGGATCGGAAGGTTTCGTCCCAGCGCTCTCGGGCTTCGTCGTCGGTGGGGTTGTCGAGGCGTCGGGGTTTGCGGGCGACCTCGGGGAGTTCGTCGGAATTGGCGAGGCGGTCGAGTGCTTCGTCCGCGGCGCGGTCGCCGGGCTTCAGGCGCATGGCCTGTTGCCAGCAGGCCCAGCTTGCCAGCGGGCGCTGAAGCTGGAGTTGCCGCCAGCCTTCGTGAACGAGCGACAGGGCGGCCTCGGCGGCCTGGGGGGGAAGGTCGGAAGCCATCAATCACATCGCCTCGGGTCGGGTTGGCCGACCTCAATGGTGCCTCGGAACTCCGAAGCACATCGTCTCGAACGTCGATTCGGCCGGGCGACTGGGGCTGGAAGACCCCAGCCAGCTCGACGCTTCGTGGCCATTCGCGGACAAGGTGGTGGCCCCGGTTGCAACACGTGCCAAGCGGGGGCGCGGAGCGACGAGCGGTTTCGGTGCGGCCTCTTGCGGCGGTGCCGCCCCGGTTGGCGAGCAACCGGGGCCACCCGGGAGCCTCGTTCGAACCTCGGAGTTTATCCTGAGAAGCCCCTTTGAGAGAGGCACGATCGGGCTTACTGACCCGGCAGGATGATCTTGCGTTCGCCCCCCTGCCCTGACGAGGCGGGAGCGTCCGGGGTCCAGACGCCACCACTACCGGAACTGCTGGGTCCGCCGGGGGTCCAGATCTCGGGCCGGGAGGCGGAGACCCCGAGGGCTCCCGAGGCGGTCGTGACGCGGGGGCCATAGCGGGAGATCAAGGACATGAGCGGTCGGCTGTCGAGCATGACCTGATCGGGCTGGTCGGGGTGGGGGACCATCTGCATCAGGCCCATGTCGAGCAGGTTCGAAACGACCGTCTGGCTGGCGGCGCGGTCTTCGCGGTAGCGGTCGAGGACGACGGCCAGCTCGGGAACCCACTGCTCGGGGGGTTCGTTTCGCGCCCGGATGCGGAGGGCGAGGAAGTCCCATCGGGGGGCGTTGGGGCCGCGGTGGGCACTCGGCTCGTCGCGGCGGGCCTGTTCGATCCAGGCGAGGGCGGCGGCGAAGTCGCCCCGAGTCGCGGTGAGGTTGGCCAGATCGCCAAAGACGGCATAACGCTCGGTGGGGGCCCTGGAATTGAGGAGGTTCGGCCGGTTGACCAAGGCCTGGGCGGCTTGTTCCAGGGCGCGATGCTGGCCGAAGCTCCGGCTGCGAAGGAACAGGGTCCAGAGGCGGTCGTCGGAAAGCTGGGCGGTCGGGATACGGAAGAGTCGGGCCAGGTGGGTCCGCTCGATGTCGACCGTGGCCGGGTCGGGAGTCGGCTCGCCGGGGATGCCCAGATCGGCCCGGAGGGCGGGCAGGTCGAGGCTTGGATTGACCCGCCCGGCGTCGAGCTGACAGAAGGCGGCCCGAAGGGGGATCTGGGCGTTGCCGTCCTTGATCGCCTGACGAGGGGTCCGCCCGCCGAGGCCAGGCAAGGGGGTTTCGGGCCAGACCTCGCGGATCACCCGCGCCTGTTCCTCGCGCTGAATGCGGCGGACCTCTTCGGGGTCGAGCCCTTCGGGTACGGCCCATTCGGTGCGCATGGCCAGCGAGACGCGGGCGACCTTTTCCAGAACGTCGGTCCGCGGTTGCGCCGGAGGAATGTTCGCTCCGGCAATGGCGATGAACTGCTCGCGGAAATCATCGAACTGCTTGCCGACGTCGAAGCCTTCGAGCATGACGCTGTCTTGCCCGAGGATCGCCCGGCCGACGACGCGGGCCATCTCCTCGGGGCCCATGCCGGGGCGAGCTTCGGGGCGAGGACGGTCGAGCAGGGTAAAGGCGTCAACCTCCTCGGCCTCGGGATCATCCGGGTCGATCAGGCCGGCGCCTTCGGAAACGACGGTTTTGTCCTTCTGCTCGGCGTCCTTGAGGGCCTGGATCAGACCGTCGCGGTTGTTCAGGGGCCAGGTCAGGCGGACATGCTCGATGAGGTCGTCGTCGCTGATCGGCTCGATCTGCTGGCAGAGGGCTTCCAGATCGACGGCCTCGGCGGTCGGGCCGGTGAACTTGGAGTAGCGGCGGAAGGAGGCGATGGCGCCGGTGTCGTCGGCCATCCAGAGGCGGCAGAGGCCGAGGTTGCGGTCGGCCTCGGCGACGCCGTCGGCCGAGAGGGTCTCGAACCCGGCGGCGGCCTGGCCCCAGAGGGCTTCATCGGCGGCCTGGAGCGCGGCCTCGAACCGCTGGTGCGTCTCGGGATCGAGCCCCGGCGGGGTGGTCATCAGGTCGTACGGATTCTTGAGCCAGGCCGAGACGCCGGGATCGGTCATCAACGATCGCAGGGCGGGCTGGGCGATCGGGTCGTCCTCGGAATCGGCCGCGCTGCCGATTTCGAGGTGGGCGATTCCCGCCGGAATGCTCCCGGATCGGACGAGCATGACGCCGACCATGCGAAAGACGCCGGCGAACTTCGGGCGGTCTTCCGGGTTCATGGCCGTGAGGGCGGCCTGGAGGTCGGCCGCGGCCGGTTCGGGACCCTCGGCCATCAGAGTCGATTGGACCCGATGGGCCAGGGCGCCGAGGTGATCGGGTTTGGCCTGAAGGATGGCGTTGACCGCTTCCCGGGCCGGTTCGGGCTCGTCGCGCCGCTCGTGAACGATGGCCTTTTGCATGAGGAGCCAGAAGGCCCCCTTGGCCTTGCGGAGCCCCTCGTCGATGACCTTGAGGGCCTGGTCGAACTGCTCGGAGCGGATCAGGCGCTCGGCGCGCAAGGCCCAATCTTCAGCCTTGTGGCAGCACCACTTGTACTTTTCCTGGCTTCCGCACGGGCAGGGAGAATAAGGGTCGACCGCGGCCATGTCCGTCCCGTTGGCTATTGGAATCACTCAAGGAATCTGATGCGGGGGGAGCCTGCGCGACTCCGGTGCGCACGACTCCCCTTGCTCGGCCCGATTGTCGAGGGCCGATGCCTTGCGTTCAAGGTATCAGAGCCCCCGCGACCGCGCCTACCGCGTGGCCCATCCCGGATGGGGGCGAGCGCGGGCGAGGTCGGGGTGCTGGGCAGCATAGGAATCCTCGATCCGTTGGCGGGGGGACTGTCAACCATCGCCGGAAAAGCTAAGATCAAAACGACCTTTCGAAAACGCGGCGATTGAGGATGGCTGAAGCTCCAAGGCCGACGATCCGGTTCCTTCTTGGTTTTTTTGAGTCGAGCGTCTCCATGTTGAACAAGCGCGAGCTGATCAAGCAGATCCTCAATCCGTTGATGACCTGGTCGCGTTTGGATGACCCCCGGCCGGGATTCAGCATTCTTTTGGGGGTTCCCTGGGCGCTTCGCCATTTGCTCGCGGTCAACTTGCGGTTCGTCAGTCGGCAGAACCTGGATGACCTGGTGGGGGTGCATCTGGTGTTCGACCGGATCAAGCAGCCGGGAGGGGATGCGTTTGTCGAGAGCATTCGGCAGCGCTTTCCCGAGCTGCCACTCGACTTCCAGTTTCACCCGCCGATCGCCGGTCGGATCACGGAGAAGGTCAACCAGTCGAAATTTTACGCGGCGATGAACTGGACCCGCGCCCTGGCCGCCTGTCAGAGCCGCTACGCGATCCTCCACGACTTCGACCTCTATCCGATTGATCCCCGCTATTTCGCCCGGATGTACGAGACCTTGAAGGACAACCAGTGGCTCTTCGCGGGCTACGAGACGGCACGCTTCGACGGGTTGACGCCTGAGGATCTGATCTTCGGGAGCTGGAACCTGGCGCTTGATGCTCAGTGGGTGCGCTCGCGGTATCGCCCGATCGACGGGTATCACAAGGTGGCGATGGTCAACGGCCGACGGGTGGACCTCGACCCCTTCTCCTACCTTCAGACCCTTTCGCCGAAGCGAGGGCTGGTGCCGAGTCTCGGGCCGGACGCGTTCGCCCATGTGAAGAACCTGTGCAGCACCTTTCTCCGGTTCAACGGAGGCCAGAAGGTCGATCTCGCCTGGCGGCTGCACTATCTCTGGTATCTCGAAAGCCTGTCGGAACATCCCGAACGGCTGGAGGAGGCGACCCGGGCCATGCAGGAGGCCCGGTCGTCTCGCCTGACGGTCGCCGGGCAAACGGTCGATTTCCAGGGGACGCACGTAACCTGTAGCAACGTCCTGGAGAAAGACCTGTTGATGCTGGAACAGAACCTTTACGGGGGGATGCGTCCCGAGGTTTCGACCTACATCGACGAGTTTCGGGTCTTCCTGACCCGGATGGACGAAGCGGCGAGCCAGGCCGCGGCCTCGTGACGACGAACGCAATCGGAGGGCCCGCTCGTGTCTGACCCGCAAGCCGATCAATCGGGCCGCAAGGGATTGACGGTTCGGGGCTGGATGGGACGGATGGTGGTGATCGCCCTGGTCCTGGCGCCGATCACCTGGCTGTCTCGAGCGGTGAACTTGGCACGAGAAGCGGCCAGGCGATCGCAATGCGTCGGGGTGCTCAGTCAATTAGGCCTGGCTCTGGCGAATTACGAGAGTGCGTACGGGACATTGCCTCCGGCCGTCGTGCCTGGCCCCGACGGGAGCCTCTGGCATAGCTGGCGGGTGCTCGTGCTGCCGTTCATAGAGGGGCATGCGCATTACGCTTCGTATCGGTTCGATGAACCGTGGGACGGGCCGAACAACCGCCTGCTCATCGACCAGATGCCGTCGATTTTCCAGTGCCCGACCGATCAGGCGAAGCAAGGCGGATCGACCCGATTTACGAGCGTCGTCGCCCTCGTCGGGCCGGGGACCTGCTTCCCGCCTGATCGGGCGGCGAACACGAGGGAATTCGACGGGGTGCGGGATCGAACCGTCCTGCTCGTCGAGCTGGGGGGGAGTGAGATTCCCTGGACGGCGCCGGTGGATCTGGAACTCGACACGTTCCGCGATCAGGCGGCTCGGGGGGAAGGTTCGCCCCACCCAAATCTCCGGAATGTGCAGTATGCCGACTTTCGCGTCAGAAAGCTCTCGCTTCCGGTCGAGCCAGACACGTTGCGGAGACTCTGTCCGCCCCCGACTTCGACTCCCCAGGGCTTGCCCGCCGAGGGATCAGTCGAGGGGTAGAAACCCGCGAATCAGGTCCCAGAGGCCGGGGGCACGTTCCTGCAGGACCATCCGGGCGTAGAGTGATCCGAAGCCGATGACCCAGGCGAGGGTGAGCCACGATCGCCAGTCGATCCGGGGAGAGCTGAGTTCGATCGGGCCATCAGAGCGGGGCATGGGGAGACTCCGCGCGATGCAAGCGCGACCACCAGCGGCGGGTGGCCTGGTAGACGCGGTCGGGGGTCAGGCCGGTCATGCAGGGGTGATCGGCCAGCGGGCAGACCTTGCGGTGGCAGGGGTTGCAGGGGACATCGTGCCGCAGGACGAGGCTCCGGCGCGACCAGGGGCGCCACTGGCCCACCCGGTTCGTCCCGCTGAACAGGACGACCGAGGGCACTCCCGCACAGGCGGCCAGGTGGGCCGGGCCGCTGTCGGAGCCGAGGAACAGGTCGGCCCGTTCCAGAAGGGCGGTCGTTTCGGTCACGGCGAGGCGGCCGGTCCAGTCGCGGAGGGCATCATGAGGGGTCAGCCGGGCGGCCAGTTCGGCATCGTCGGGGCCACCGACGATGAGCACACGCCAGCCGTCGCGGAGGAACCGGGTAAGCAGGGCATCCCAGTGCTCGATTGGCCAGCGCTTGGCCGGTGTCCCCGCGCCGAGATGCACGGCAAGTAACGGCGCCGACGCTCCGAACCGCCCGGCGTGCAGCCAATCGGCCTCGGAGCCGTTGGACGGTTCAATCGGGGCTTCGTCGGAGCGGGGCCGGTTGAAGTGTTGGGGGGGGCGGATCCCCTCACCCGGCCTTCGGCAACCTTCTCCCCTGCGGGAGGGGGAGAGGACTGAGAGGGAGAGAGGAAAACGAGGGGGTTCGGAGTCCGGATCGGGGGGAAAGTCCTCGTCCATCAGGTGGTTCGAGGGGCCGGAACCGACGATGACGAGTTCGGCCGAGGCCCTGCGCACGGATCGTTTCGCGGGGCGAACCGGGACGGGAGCGGGCGATTCCCAGGCGTCGGCGAGCAATCGGGCGACCCGGGAGCGGTCGCGGTCGGAGACGTGGACCGAGACGCGGGCCGAGGCGTCATCAGGCTCGCCTTCGGGCCGAGGGAGGGCCATCGCGTCGAGCAGGGCCAGTCGGGAGCGGACCTCGTGACGACCGGGGACCCAATCGGCCAGGTCGGTCAGCAGGAAGCCGCCGCCTCCCATTGCCCAGCCGACCCGGCGCGGGATGCCGGCCATCGCCAGGACGAGAACGGACAGCACGTCGCCCCGGACGTCGATGCCAAGGTCATACCCCTTGCCCCGGAGCATCCGGGCAATCGACCAGACGGCCGAGGCCAGGGCCCAGCGGCCCGGCTGGCGCTCGAACCAGTTGCGATCGGCCAGGATGACCCGATCGACGAGCGGGTCGGCCTCGAAGACCGCCCGGTTGCTCGGCGAGGCGAGCACGTCGATCGCCGCGTCGGGAGAGTGCGCCTTGAGCCTCGGAAAGAGGGGACTGGAGAGGACCGAGTCTCCCAGATGGTCGAGCTGCACGACCAGGATGCGCCGTGGTTCGGACCACGTCGGGATCGGCCGCACGATGCGCCAGAGGCGCATGGCGAGCCCTCCCACGGCATCCAACGTGCCGACCAAAACGCGCCAGCGCCACTTGCTGTAGCGATAGCGACGCACCGGCACGGGGCTCGGCGCCCGATCATCCTGTCGGGGCGACTTCGTCATAAACCTCCGCCGTCCTTCGGGCCACGGTTGCCCAGAGGTACCGCCGATGGACAACTTCGGCAAGCTCAGTTCCGCCCCGACCGGCCTTCCACGCCCGTTGCAAGGCCCCGGAAATCTCCTTGATCTTGTCTGGTCGAGCATAGAACGCCCAGTTTCCGAAATATTCGTGGGTGCAACCCAAGGGGGTGATGACCACCGCGCACCCGGCCAGGGCGGCTTCGAGCGCGGCCAGGCCGGGGGTCTCGAACCAACTCGGCAGCGCGAACACGCGGGCCGCCGCGAAGGCCGAGGCGAGCAAGGGGGCGTCTGCATCCATTCTCGGCAACCAGGACACCGAGGCCAGGGGCACCCCCCTGCACTGCTCGGCGTAAGCTTCGTGGCCCGGCACTGGATCGCCCACGACGACCAGGCGCAAGCGGGCATCGGCGCATGCCTTGACCAGCCCCAGGACGTTTTTTCTCGGCTCGATGCGCCCGGCGTAGAGAACGAATTCGTCTTGCCCGACGAGGGCCCGGAACGGTCCCGGATCGGCCCCGAGCACGGTTGGTTCCACGCCGTTGGGCACGACCCGGATCTTCCGCCGGTCGAGCCCGAACAGGCGGGCCAGTTGCTCACCTTCGGCCTCGGAGTTCGGGAGAACGGCATCCGAGTGCTGGAGGAGTTCTCTTCGCCAGCCCGGCACTCGGGGGAAGGCCCGCCTCAGCCCCCACGCCGCCAGGTCCTGTGCCGCCTTGAGGCGACTCCCGGCCAGGGCAACCAGGGCCGAGGGCTCGAACCAGCAGATCGGCGAGAGGACGACGGGGACTCCTCGCGATTGGGCGATCTTCGCCAAGTCCAGCCCTTCGCGGCTCATGCCGAAAAGATGCAGCAACCTCCCCTGCTCCAGGCGATCGGCCCAGGGGTTCATGGGCCGGACGAGAACGCCCAGGTCCTCTAGGTGCCTGGCCGTTCTTGCCAGTTGGACCTCTCCACCGCCGGGGGCTTGAAAGGCGTGGCCGGGAGCGTGCAGGAGGACCGCCCCGGCTTCCATCGGGCCGAGCGAGCGATGCCGGAGCCAGTCCATCGACGAGACCTGTGAGAGGCTCCGGCGATCGGCCAGGGTGTTTACAGGGCCTTCGGGCGGTGTCATCGTCTGTCCGATCGGCACGATAGAAACCAAGGTGGGGTTTCTTGGTCGCCAACGGGGGGAAATCAAGATCGGGCGCTCAGGTTATTTTATGTAAACTTTTGATTTCCAGCGGTCGCGGACCCGGCGGAGGGTTTTCTTGAGCAGGAGGCAGGGGGAGCTGTCGTCGAGTTCCTCGACGGGGGTGATCGTCTCCCAGTCGATCGCCGATCGGACGGCGGCCTTGAGGCTGAACGGGGGGCGGACGGCCGACGGGGTAGGCAGATCGACGCGGGCCGTTGCGCGTTCGAAGGAGAGACCGTCAAGCTGAAGCGTGCCGCGGGGACGGACCATCGGCAGGCTGGCGACGTGAGAGCCTCGGACGATTTCGAGGGTCAGGGGGTAAGAGTCGCTCCAGTCTTCGAAAGCGACCTCGACTCGGCCGGAACCTCGGGCGATGACCGACCAGCGGCGTTGGCCTCGCCAGGCCCACCAGTGGGAGAACTCGGTCAGGGTGGTGCGCCAGAGCAGGTCGTAGCGTTCGATTTCCCGGGCTAGGGCGGCGAGGACTTCCGGGAATCGGGCCAGGCGGCGCTCGGGGTGGCCGTAGACGAAGGCAGGTTCCCCCTGGTCGATCCGGGCGCGGACGACCTTGACGAGGTGGGTGGCAATGCTTGCGGCGTCGTCGCGTCCGGCGTTGAGGAAGAGCCCTTCGCAGATGGGATGGATCGGCACTTGAAGGACTTTTGAGAAGCGATCGCCCCGCCAGGGGAAAAAGGGGAGATCATCGTAGCCGACCGAAAAATCAGACGAGTAGCGGTAGCCGAGCCGCTCGATCGCGGCGTCGAGCCCCGGGTTCCATCGTCCTTCGGGGGCCGCGAAGCCGACGGGATCGAACCCGGCGGCGATCAGGCAATCATGGGCTCGTTCGAGGTTCCGGCGATTGCTGGCCGGGTCGCGGTAGACCACATGGAAATGCCCATGAGATTGGGTGTCGACGTGTTTCAAATCGGTGAGAACGGATTCGTCAAGGCCGTAAGCGGCGGTGCTGACGAAGTGGGTGGTGCAGTCGTCGAGCGGGCGGCGGGCGTCGGCGAAGCGGTGGTAATCGGTCGGGATCGGCTCGTCGAGATCGAGGCGGAGGTTGAAGGCCGCTCGGTAGGGATAGGGGAAGACGGCGAGGCGAATCCAGAGGCCGCCGAGGCGCGTGACTTCTTCGCGGAGCCGGGCGAGCAGGGCGCGACGGATACTCCCCTTGTCGAACGCGGCGACGCGCTCGGTGAGGGAAACCCCCGCGATCGTCCAGGAGCAGAGCCCGGCCTGGGTGTCGATCAGGGCGGCGAAGGGGTCGTTCGCCCAGCCGTTTCGAAGTGTGTTGATGTCGATAGCGACCTGATCGACGCCCACGGGGATCCCACGCGCCGACTCCTCGGACTGGCTGTCAAAGAGGACGAACCGACCGCGGTGCAGGACGATCGGATGCGGCTCGTGGATCGTCTCAAAGGGAATACCTTCCTGGCGGAGGATCATCTCCAGCCCCGGAGGCGTTTTCCAGAGCAAGAGCGGCAAGAGCGGTGGCCCGGTGGTGGCGGCCGAGGCCAGTTCTGAGAGTGAAACGGTTGCAGTGCTCGTGATCATGGCCCGCACGCTCCCTCCGATCGAGTGGCCGACCAGGCGACGAAGCGCCGGGTCATCGGAACGGTTCGGAAGGCAACGCATCGACGTTCAGAAGGATCAAGCAACGCCTCGGAGTGAATGTTCGAAAATCCGGTTCGACGGAGCCGGCGGCGCATCTGGCCGGGCCAGAACCAGCGCTCGCGGACCCTGGACCCCGGGGGGTACATCCATCGCCCGCGCCGCTCGTCGATTCGCTTGACGAGAATGGCGGGGAGCCAGGGACGAATCGGATCGAGTGAAGCGGCATTTTTGTCGACAATCACGATCCGACCGCCGGGACGAAGCACTCGGAAGGCTTCTCGAAGGGTGGCTTCCAGGGAGCAGGGGGCGATGTGTTCGAGCACTTCGACGAAAACCACGGCATCAACTGATGCGTTTGTGAATGGCAGATGCCTGGCCGATGCCCTGGCGACCGGAAGCCCTCGGCGATGAGCTGCCCGGAGCATCCCGGCTGATGGGTCGAGACCGAGAACCCGGGCACCGTGTTCTTCGAGACGAGCCGCGAAACGGCCCTTGCCGCACCCGGCGTCGAGGATTCGGCGTCCTTCGATCGGACCGAGATGGCGGAGGATGGCGTCGAGCCGGACATCGTCGGCGGCCACGTCATCCTTGAAGCGGGCCTCCAGGGCGTCGAAGCGAGAGGCGACCTCGGCTTCGAATTGGGGCGGGGATGGGGCTGCAATCATCACGCCGCCCTCCCCTGAGCCTCGGCCTGGAGAACAAGTTCGCGGTGCTTCCAGTGTCGGACGGCGACCGACACGCCCGAGAGGGCACAGAAGACCAGCCCTTCGGCGCCGTCACGATAGCCTCGCTTGCCGACATAGAGCTTGGCGAAGGTCCAGAAGGGGTGGATGGTCCAGTCGAACGTGCGCACCGGGCGGCCACGACGGACAAATTCAATCGCTTCCAGGGACGTGTACTTGTTGAGTTTGGAGAGAAAGACATTCATCGTCGGGATGGTGCGGTGCAGCAGCGGTTGGGAGAGTGTTCCGCTCGATCCTCGGAGGGAAACCGTTTCGTGAACGGTGCCGAACCACCAGCCTTGACCCCGCCGAAAGAGGCGTAAGGGGCGGTCGTCCTGCGTGCCAGAGTAGGAGAAGGGGCGGCCGAGAATTTCGCTGCGAATCGGCACGCGGTAGCCGTTGTGAGGGGCCTTCGGATCGGCCACGACGCCACGGATCTCGGCGGCAACCGCCGGGGTGGCACGTTCGTCGGCGTCGATGGCGAAGACCCAATCGCCGGTGGCAACGTTCAGGGCGGCGTTGCGCTGGGAGGCGAAGTCGTCGAACGGGCGAACGATCACCCGATCAGCCCGTTGCCGGGCGATGGCGAGGGTTTCGTCGCGGCTGGCGGCGTCGACGACCACCACGACCTCGTCGGCCCAGCCAAGCGAGGCGAGGCAGCCGGGCAGGTTCTGGGCTTCGTCTCGGGCGATGATCAGGGCCGAGATGCGAGGTCGCTTCGCCATGTCGGTCCTACCTTTCGAATCGCGCCGGCAAGGGCACGGGTGGGAAAATACGCGGCATACGCAGCCAGGGCCCATTCCAGGCGACCGGCCGCGGCGGCGACGATCCAGAGGTGCCAGCGGATGTCGGCATGGCCGAGCTTGCGAGCCCACCAGGTGGGGCTCAGGGGTTGGGGCTGGGCGTCGAGCGGCTCGCGGGCCAGCGTGGTGTTGCCGTCTCGGGAACCGACCGCACGGTTCCATTCGTCGTTGCTGAGCGTGAACAGATATTTTCCCATCGCGAAGACCATGCCTACGGCCAACCAGCCGGCCCATCCGGTCCGGGAGAAGGCGGCGAAGGCGATGGCGGCATGAAGAATCATTTCGCCACTTTCGTCGAGCGTGGTGTCGAGCCAGCGGCCGAGCGGCGAGGCGGTCCCCTGGCGTCGGGCGAGGCGACCGTCTGCGCCGTCGAGCACGAGCGCAACGGCCAGGGCTCCGGCCGTGGACCAGCGGAGCCAGGGGGTGAGCGATCCCCAGGCGACCATCGCCGCGGCGGCAATCATGAACAGGAATGATCCGACCGTCAGCGCGTGGGGCCGGACCCGAGTCGGAGCCAGCACCCGGACGAGGACTCCGGCCAGGCCGACCGACCAGAAGCGGCCGATCGGTTGATAGCAGCGGCGACGGACCAGCTCGGCCTCGGCTCCGGCCAACCCGTGCGGCGAGTCGAGCCGCCAGACCACGGCCGACTCGGCGTCCTTCCCGCGTTTGGCGACGCGACGGAGGCGCGAGGGGTCGTAAAGCCGGTCGGTCCGGAGGATCACGGCCCCTTCCGGTGGCGGGCCGGTGGCGAAGGTGATGCCGGTGTTCCTCGGAGTTGCCTGGCCGAGAAGGCCGCGGAGGGTCTCGTGTTCCTCAAGCCGGGCATGGACGGTGAGCGTGGGATGGGCTGCGACCCCCGAGGCGAGATCGACCAGATGGGCGATCACCGGCCGGCCGAGCAAGGGGACACCGGCCATCGGCCCCTCTGGCCCTCGGGGCCGGGCGTCGATGATCAGTGGTGGCAGGGTCCGGGATCGTGGCATCGGGCGCCTCCATGCGCCGGCGGGTCGAGCGGGTCGGTCGAAGGCTTGATCGACGAGGGGACGCGTTACGTCTGCCGTCCGTGCAGAGGAACTCTGCGACCCATGTGCCTGCTCCTCACCTCTGGGAAAGTCTGTTGATCGGTCTGTGTTGCCGGGAGAGGCGGTTGAGGGGTTTCCCAGCGGAATTCTTCGAAAAAGGCATTCTGGCGGACGGTCCAGTAGTGGGGATGGTCCGACCGAACACGGCGACGCGAGGCCAGGGCTTTGCTGAGCTGACCGAGGGCCTCTCGGAATGCCTTGAGAAATTCGAGCCGGCCCATGCCGATCGCGGCGATCAACCGGACGGCAAGCCAGGCAAGGTGGGCGAACAGGTGTCGTCCGCTCAGATTCTTCCAGGAAAAAAGCAGGGTATTGCGAACCGCCAGGCGATCGCATCCGGTCGCGCCAAAGGCTGGGCCGAAGGAGCCGAAGCCACGGTGGTAGGCGACCGACTCGGGCACGTAATATCCCTTCCAGCCGAGCATCCAGCCCTGGAAACCGAGGTCGAGGTCTTCGAGACGCCCTGGGAAATAGAGTTCGTCGAAGCCGCCAAGGGCGAGAAACTTCAAACGATCGACGGCCAGGATCGGCCCAGCGCTGGCGGTCAGGCCGGGGCGGTCGATGTGGGCCTCGAATTCGGGAACACGGCAGCAGCCCTGGATCATGCCGAATCGCATTCGGACTCGTGTCCGCATGCCTTCGTAGGTCTGGCCGTCGAAGGTCCAGCAGCAAGGGGCGGAGAACAACGCGTTGGGGTGACGGCGAACGGCATCGACCAGCGGGGCGACGGAGTCGGGGTCGAGCTTCACATCGTTATTGAGCAGCAAAACGACATCTTCATCACGGTGAGCAAGCACCTGATTGAATGACGCGAGCCCGCGGTTGGGTTCGTGCTCGATGCCGACAGATGGCCAGTGATCGCGGAGAAAGGAGACCGAGTCGTCCGTCGAGGCGTTGTCGACCACGACAACGGAACAGGGCATGGGGGCACGCTGCGCGGCGTCGAGGATCGACGGCAGGCATTCGGCCAGCAGGTCGCGGCCGTTGTAGTTGAGGACCAGGATGCAGGTGCGATCGGAGCCCACGGGTTCCTTCCCTCGGGTTGATGCCCGGATATAAGGCGGCCGTACCATAAGCCGAGTGGTCGACGGGGTCAAGGCCGGCCGGGTCGAGGGGGACGGTGGGGGTGGATCTGGACTTGCCAAGTCAGCAGGCTCGTCGTACTGTCGCGGCTTCCCCGTCCCCGCATCACCAGATCGCACATTCGTTCAACGCGTTCTCGATTGGTCGGCAGGTGTCTTGAAGCCGTTTCTCAAAGCGCCTGCGAGCATGGTAGAACGGATCGTGGATCCATCCGGATTCGGTGGCTTGACTCGGCCCTCACGGTGGTCGTCGAGCGTGGAGGAGGGTGTCGATGAATCGCCTGGTCGGCCTGTGGATTGTTGCGGCGGTCTTGATCGGTTGCAGTCAAAACCGTGAAGGGCTCCGTCCGACCGAGGGCCTGCCTCCTGCCGCGTTGCCACCGGGTTTGCCTCCGATTCAGGAGCGGGTCAACGCCGGTCCCGATCCGTTCCCGCCGAGGACGCTCGATGGGGCTTCGATGGGGGAGGCGGAGGCGACATCGGACGGGGTGGCCGGACGCGCACCGGCCGCCGGAGCTCCAGCCCGCCTTGTCTCGACGCCGAAGGAGCCGGCCTCGATTCCTGACGATCCCGCGTCCATCCCCGCCGAGTTGCCGGAGTTGCCGCCGGAGATGCCGGAGGTGCTGGGCTCGGCCGATCAGGAGACGCAGGCCGATCGGACTGTTGGGGAGGATGGGATCGCGATTCCTCCGCTTCCCTCTGCTCCGAGCCCGGCTCGGGTCGATTCCCAGGTGATGCGGGCCTCGGCCGAGGTGGAGACGGGGACGGGTGCCTCAACGGATCGAATGGGGCTCAAGACCGAGTCGAACCTGGCGGTCACCGAGCAAGAGGTCGAGTTGCCGATTGGTCAGCCGGTCGGTGAGTGGGCGGCTCGGGTCGAGAGTGACATCATTACCTGGAACGAGTTGCAGTCGGAGGTTGCCCGACGATTCCGGGAGCTGGACCCCCAGATGCAAATGGCTCCCGGGGTCCGGGAGTCGCTGGCCGCCAATGTGCTGGATCATCTGATCGACCGATCGCTCGTGATTCAGCGAGCCAGGCGCAACGAGCTCAAAGATGCGAAACGCTGGGAACTGATCAACAAGTTCGCGGTCGAGCTGTTCGAGAAGGAACGGCTTCCCGCCCTGTTGAACAAGTATCAGGTGGAAGACCGTTACGCCCTGGAACGGGTGCTCTCGGAACGAAATGAGTCGTTTGAGGAGATTCTCGACTCGTTCAAGCTGGAAACGATTTATCAGCAGTTCCTGATGATGAACGTTGCCTCGAAGGTGCATGTCGATTTGCCTGAGATGCGGGCGTATTATTTCGAGCATCGGGACGATGAACGCTTCCAGCAAGGTCCGCAACTGACCTGGCGCGAAATCCACGTCCGCTTTGCCAACCATCCGAGCCGTGAGGCCGCGCAGGCGAAGATGGACGAGGTGATGGCTCGCATCTCGCAAGGGGCACCGTTTGAGGAGATCGCCCGGTCGATGGGAGAGGGACCGAACGTCGATACGGGAGGACTCTGGACGACCGCGCCGGGAAGTTACGCCGTTTCGTCGGTGAACGCGGCCCTCGGGAGTCTCAAGCCGGGGCAGATGAGCACGGTTCTCGAAGGCCCGAACGGCTTGCACCTGGTTCGGCTCGAAACGGTTCGCCCGGCGGGGCGGAAACGGTTCGAGGAGGTGCAAGATGAGATTCGGGAGCTTCTGAAATCGCGCAAGCAAACCCAACTGGTGGATGAGTACCTGAAGGACCTCTATCGCGGAGCCGTGGTGACCACGGTCTTCCGGGAATATGTGCCAAGGCATTTGCGAGAGGATGAGTCGGGAGGGTAAGTCGTTGCTCCGGCAAGAGGGAGTGATGGGCTTGCGTCGTCGGCTCGCAGAGGTCGGATTGGCCGATCGAGGAGCGAGGCGCGTTGCCGATCGATGGCCGGGCAGATAGCATGGATCGACCTTGAGAACGGGCGGGTCGGGTTGGCGCACCGGATGGCCCGGAGCGTAGAGCCGGCCCGCGGCATTGCGGCGTCGAGGTCGAAAGCATCATGGCCACGGCGGCCCTTGAAGCGACACACGAGGCACTCGATACGACCGTCCGGTTGATCACTCCGGAGCGGATTACGTTTCAGTATCCGCTGGCGGGTCCGTTTCGACGTGCGACGGCCTATCTAATCGACCTGGCGGTCCTGGGAATGCTGGTGTTCCTGGGGCTCATGGTGTCGTTGCTGCTGGCGCTCGGGACGGCGGCGGGTGGTGGCCTATTTCTGGTCATTCTGTTCGCGCTTCGGTTTGGCTATGGTGCCTTGCTGGAAGGGGTGTTGAACGGCCAGACGGTCGGCAAGCGGGCGATGGGACTCCGGGTGGTGTCGGTGGAAGGCGTGCCGATCAACGGCGGGCAGGCGTTCCTGCGCAACTTGCTCTGGTGCTTCGATGGAATCGTGCCGTTCGGGTATTTACCGGCGATTGCCAGCATGTTGCTGACCCGTCGGTTTCAGCGGCTCGGGGATCTGGCGGCCCGAACGATGGTGATTGTCGAGCAGCGGCCGACGCGGGGTGGGGTGGCTCTTCTGGAGGAAAAGGCTGTTCAGACCCTCTTGCCCCGTTTGCCGGCCCGGATTGATGCGGGGCCGGAACTGGCAAGGGCGCTGGCCGATTACGTGGCGCACCGGAAGCGGTTCAGCACGTCTCGGCGGGAAGAAATGGCCGCTCATCTCGCCGTTCCGGCCCGGAAGACGTACGATTTGCCGGAAGACGCAACGGGAGACACCGTACTCTGCGCCCTCTACCACCGCGTCTTCCTGGAGGAGTGATCGCGTATGAGGGTTGCCGAGCGCCTTGCCCGTCGCGAGCAGGTCTGGCGAGAGCTGGATGCGCTCCTGATCCGCTTCGAGCAGGCCGGGGCGTTGCGGGGCCGTCGGCTGTTACCCTGGAAACAAGCGATTGCGGCCGAGCAGCAGGACGACCCGACCGTGCCGTCTCCCGAGGGTCGGATCGGAGCCGCCGAGGTCGTGCGGCTGGGAGAGCTGTACCGGGCCGCCTGTGCCGACCTGATGCTGGCCGAAGCGTATGACCTGCCCCGGGAGACCGTTGCGTATCTTCATGCCCTGGTCGGTCGGGCTCACAATTCGATCTACCGAACCCGAGGCTTTCGGGTCCGAGACTGGGCTTCGGAGCTGCTGGAGGTGGTCCCGCGTCGGTTGCGATCGGATCCGTTCCTGAAGCTGGCGTCGGTGGTTTTCTGGGGCCTGATGATCCTGGCCGGCTTGCTGGCCGCCGGCAGGCCCGGCTTCGCCGACAAGGTGGTCGGCCCGGAGCAAATTGCCAACCTGGAAGCGATGTACGCCCGCCCCTTGACGGAGATGCCCCGTGAAGATGCCTTCATGACCGGATTTTACATCAACCACAACGCAGCGATCGGCCTGAAATGCTATGCGTATGGCCTGACCTTCGGCATCATGACGCTCTACGAGCTGTGCTTTCAGGCAATTGTGCTGGGGACGATGTTCGGGCACATGGCGACGACTCCTTCGGCGGCGAACTTTTATGAGTTTGTGACGGCTCATGGTCCGTTCGAGCTGACGGCGATCGTCATGTCGGGAGCGGCCGGGCTCCGGCTGGGGTGGGGATTGATCGACACAAAAGGGCAGCGGCGGCTCGATTCGCTGGCTCGGGAGGCTCGGGCCTCGTTGCCGATTGTCGGAACGGCGGTCTGTCTGTTCGTGCTGGCGGCGTTCGTGGAAGGGTTTGTGTCGGCCTCGGCCTTGCCGTACTGGGGGAAGGCGGGCGTTGCGATTGGCAGTACGCTGCTTCTCGTGGTTTACCTTGTGGCGGGTGGTCGCGGCGGGGCTGGTGACGCGAGCGGTTCCGTGGAATTCGTCGGCCAGGCATCGGAGCGAGATCGTGGCCGTTGATCGAACTCTGGTTCAGATTCGAGAGCGATCATACCTGGACATCCTCGACCTGGCCCTGGTGGTGATCCGGCACCGGCCGATCACGCTAGGGCTCGCGGCGCTCCTGGGAATTGCCCCGTGGGCCTTGCTCAACGCCTGGATCCTGGCTGAGGTGGAGGACGGGCGAGCGGTCGTCCACTTGTGGGCGATCGTTCTCGAAGCACCCTTCGCCACGGCTCCGTTGACGATTGTGCTAGGGGGGATCATGTTCGGCAGCACGCCGAGGCCGCGCCAGGTGATCGGAACGCTGCTCCGACAGCTCGTGCCGATGCTCTTGTATCAGTTTCTCCTCCGAAGCCTTCTGCTGGGGTCGATGGTGCTGGCCTGGCTGATCCCGGTGCGCCAGGTGTTCATGAACGAGGTGCTCTTGCTGGAGCGTGGCAAGTGGCGTCGGGCCTGGTCGCGCTGTACCGACCTGAGCAGCGATCGCGGGGGAGAGCTGTTCGGCCAGTGGATGACGCAAATGACCTTCGGTGGCCTGTTCGTGCTGGCCTTCTGGTTTGCGACCGGTCAGGTCATGAGCGTCGTTCAGGGGGAACTGACCTGGGGCTATTCGGACGCCGATTTCGTGTTCAATGCCTGGGTGTTTGTCGGAGTCTGGATCGCGGTGGCCTTCTTCGCAATCGTCCGCTTTTTGACGTATATTGATCAACGCATCCGCCTCGAAGGCTGGGAGGTTGAGCTACGGCTCCGGGCGGTCGGACGGGCCATGAAGGAGGACTCCGACTCATGGTAAGCCGATCGTTGCTTCTGGCGATGGTGGTTGCAATGGGGGTTGCCGGACCATCTCCGCGAGGACTGGCTCAGCCGTCAGAGGCGGCCTCGGTCGATCCTGAGGCGGTCGAATCGGTGCGCCAGGCATTTGCCGGCCGCAGCTTTCCCTGGTACGACGCCCCGAACGACGGGTTCCGTCCGGTCATGCCTCCCCGGCCGCCAGCGGCGTCGAACCCTCGGCTGGGTGGCGGAGGATCGTGGTTCGATTGGCCCTCGATGAACCTGCAGGATCTGGGGCGGCTGATCATTTTTGTCCTGCTCGCAGCGGGCTTGATGGCCTTGATTCTTTATCTTGCTCGGACGTGGCAGCGCAGGATCGAGGCCGCAGGTCAGTTCCAAACGAGAGCAAAGGCGGCGCAGGTGACGGGTTCGGCCGCTCGGGTTGACTCGCTGCCGACGGGCCTGGCGATGGATGAATCGGACCCGTTGGAAGCCGCCCGCCGGTTCCGCGAGCAGGGAGAGCGAGGCCGCGCGGTCGTCTTGCTCTTTGCACATCAGTTGTTGCTGCTCGACCAGATGAGCCTGATTCGGCTTGCTCCCGGACGAACCGGTCGGCAACTGGTTCGGTCGGTTGAGGATGAGGTGGTGCAAGGGGCAGTCGGTCGGACGCTCCGGATGTTCGAAGCCGTCTACTACGGCCATCAGGAGCCCGACCCCGAGGCATTTGAAGCCCTGTGGGCGGAGGCCGAGTCGCTGGACGCGATTCTCGCCTCGGGGGTGGCGCGATGACCCGAGCACGTGGAACCGGATCGATGCCTCGCAGGTGCGGGATGTTGGTCCCCGTGCTGCTGGCCCTGGTTTCGGGATGTGCGGAAACGCAGATCGACACCACCTACGGGCGGATTGCCGGTCGAAGTGTGAACGGCACCGGAGTGTTTGCCTCGTTGCTCCGTGATGAAGGGCACGAGGTCCGCGCGGCTCGTCGGCTGAACGAGGAATTAGGTGACTGGGCCGAGACGATTGTCCGGTTCTTGCCCGAGCCGGGGATTGTGAGTCAGGAGGAAGCCGACTGGTACTTCGACTGGCAAATGGAAGGGGACGGCCGTCGGTTGATCCTGGTTTGCCGCGATGGAAGCGCCGAGGCCGAATACTGGCAAGGCGCCCTGGAGGCGCTTCCCGAGGATGCCCCGGAGCAACAACGGGATCGGATCGAGGAGAAGCTGACGAGGGCCTCGGACTGGGGATCGGAAGGCCCCCCGCCGGGGTTCCAGGCCGCCGATCCGGACTACTGGTTCCGGTTCGACGAGGAAACAGGCGGAGCCGATCCGTCGGTGAGTCTCGGTGGTCCCTGGTCTGAAGGAATTGATCCAAAGGCCGCGGCCCTTCCCTTGCATCGAGCCCTGGAGGTGAGTAGCCCCGCGGAAGCGGCCTTACTCACCGGAGACGACGACCGGGTGATCGTGATGGACTGGTCGTGGGATGATCCGATCGACGGCGGGGATCCTTCGGCCGTGCTGGTCGTGGCCAACGGCTCGTTCTTGCTCAATGCCGCAGTTGTTCCGCACGCTCGCCGACCATTGACGATGAAGGTGGCGGAGTGGGTCGGTTCGACGCCTCGAAAGGTGGCGTTCGTCGAAGGGTCGTTTTTGCTGGGGGCCGAATCGTCGATGCCGACACCCTGGCAGGTGATCCGTCAGGTGCCGGAACTGGGGATTGTGGCCGGACATTTCCTGATGCTGGCTCTGATCGCGGCTCTGGCGCATGCCGTGATTCTTGGCCGACCCCGAGCCGCCCCTTTCTCTGGAGCGGATCGACCCCGGATGCACGCCGAGGCGCTGGGAAATCTCCTCTCCCGGATTGGCAGTGATCGGGCCGCGCGATCACTGCTGACGACCTATCGGCGGTGGCGGCGTCCTCAGGCGCACGACGATCATCCCCGGATTGACGGTCCTTGACGTGCCGGCCGATCCGACCAGGCATCGAGCCGGGAACCCTCTGGACGCCGGCCCGGTGGGTCTGTCACCCTTTGGCGAGACTCCGGCCGCCCCCTTTCTCGTGAGGCGAGTTCCGGCAGGACCAACCGTACCGTATTGTCCCGACATCACGTCGCAGGCGAAGACGAAGCGAACGCATGCCCGAGCCTGAGCCCTTCAGCGATTCATCCCCCGACCCGCAGCCGATCTTGAGCCTGGTGATGCCCGTGTTCAACGAGCGGCGCACCTTGCGAACCATCGTTCGACGGGTTTTCGAGGCTCCGTTGCCGGTGCCGATCGAGTTGATCGCCGTGGATGACGGCTCGACGGACGGCTCGGCCGAGGTGCTTCGAACCCTGGCCGAGGCCGACCCGCGCCTCCGGGTCTTGCAACACCGGAGGAACCGAGGGAAAGGGGCTTCGATCCGCACCGCCCTGCCCCACATCAGGGGCGAGATCGTTGTGATCCAGGACGCTGATCTCGAATACGACCCGAACGACCTGCCCAGGCTGGTTCAGCCGATTCTCGACGGCCGGGCCGACGCCGTCTTCGGCAGCCGCTTTCTCAGCGGAGAGTATCGCCGGGTCCTGTATTACTGGCACAGCCTCGGTAATGGCCTGCTGACGTGGCTGTGTAACGTCCTGTGCGACCTGAACCTCACCGACATGGAGACCGGCTACAAGGCGATTCGCGCCGATCTGCTCCGGCAAACCCCGTTGAAAAGTCGGAAGTTCGGTTTCGAGCCCGAACTGACCGTCCGGCTGGCTCAGTGGGGGGTTCGGTTGTACGAGGTGGCAATCAGCTACGCGGGTCGAACGTATCTGGAAGGGAAGAAAGTTCGGTGGGTCGATGGGTTGCGGGCGATCGGGGTGATGATCCGCTGCCGAGTCTTCGACCGCCGCTTCACGACGCACGACGGCTACGCGATTCTGGTGGCCATGCGCAAGGCGAGGGGCCTGAATCGGTGGTTGCTCCGACAGATTGAGCCGTGGATCGGACCTCGAGTGCTGGAGGCCGGGTGCGGCATCGGGAACCTGACGGAATTGCTTCTCGACAGTGATCGTCTGGTGGCGACCGACAACGAAGCCTTCTATGTCGAGATGATCTCCCGGCGCTTCGGTCATCTGGAAAACGTCGAGACGGTCGAGATGGACCTGACCCGATCGGCCGATTACGACCGGATCGAGCCGGAGCGACTCGATACCATCGTCTGCCTGAACGTGCTGGAGCATATTGCCGCCGATGAGGAGGTGCTTCGCCAGTTCTTCCGGGTGCTTCAGCCAGGAGGTCACGCGATCATCCTCGTGCCGCAACACCCCTGGCTCTACACGCCGACCGACCGCGCCCTCGGTCACGAACGGCGCTACGAGGAGTCGGAATTGCGTCGGAAACTGGAAGCCGCGGGCTTCGAGGTTGTGCATCAGCAGGGGTTTAACCGATTTGGGACGGTCGGTTGGTACGTCAGTGGGAAGATTCTGGGACGCGACCGGCTTTCTCCGGGGCAAATGCGTCTGTTTGATCTGCTCTTGCCAGTGGCGAAGGTGATCGAGCGCATTCCCGGCTGGCCTGCCCTGTCGACGATTGCGGTGGGCCGGAAACCAGGAGAGGGACCCTCGGCATGACCGCGATCGGCGTCGGGCTGCTCTGGACGATCTTGCTGAATGCCCCGGTTTGGGCCGGAGCCTACTGGCTGGCCGGGCACTCCTTCGGGCAGGCGAAGGGCATGGTCCGATGGCTTGCCGCAGCCGTGATCGCCTGGACCTGGGTGACGCTGGGCATGGAGGTGTTCGGAGCACTCGGGTTTCTGGAGCGCGGGCCGCTGCTGGTCTGGTCGATGACCGCAGGGGTCCTTGGGTGGGCATCGCGGAAGCGAGGGCCGATCCCCGACTCGGAAAAGGGCGAGGCATTTCGGGCCGGCGACCCGACCTGGCATCCTGACGCGACGGTGGCCCTTGGATTGACGCTCTGGGCGTCGGTCTTGCTGGGCATAAGGTCACTGCTCTTGCCGGTGAAAGTGATCAGCGATGGGCCGATCTATCACCTTTGGTTCGCGGCCCGGTGGTGGGAATCGGGATCACTGGACCTGATCGCCGCGCCGTTCGGCGACAACGTCGTGACCTACTTTTCGGCGATTGGGGATCTCTGGTTCGCCTGGCTGATGATCGGCTGGGGAGGAGATTTGCTGGCGAAGGTCGGCCAGGCACCGTTTCATCTGATGACCGGAATGGCCGTCTTCGCAATGGCCCGGCAGGTCGGCGCGGGGCGATCGGCGGCGATGGTTGCCGCAGGCTGGATGCTGACTTGCTCGCCTTACATCGTGTTCGGTTTCGAGGCGAACGTCGATACGATCTTGCAGGCCGGGTATCTGGCGTCGGCCTTTTTCTTCCTTCGGTACGCGATGGGAGAAGGGGGACCCCGAACCCTCGCGCTGGGGGCATTGGCGGCCGGATGTTGCTGGGGATGCAAGCCGACGGGCCTGGTGCTGGTGCCGCCGTTGCTGGCGGCCGTGGGCATGGCGGTCCTCGTGCGACCCATCGGATGGCGATCGAAGCTCGGGCATCTGGCGATCCTCGGCTTCGCGCCGATGCTGACCGCCGGGTACTGGTACGCCCGAAACGCCTGGCTGACCGGGAATCCGCTCTATCCGGTGCAGGTCGAAGCCTTCGGCCGGACGTTGCTGACTGGCTGGTATGCGCCGGAGGTGATGAAAGGAAGTCGCTACTACATTGATCCCCGCGACTGGCGATCGGGGATCGACATGTTCTTACAGGTTTTCGACCCGAGGATGACACCGATCTGGCTGGCGGCGCTGGTCGGTTTCTGGGCGATCGGCAAGCGTCGGGAGAAAGATCGGGCCCGGTGGGTCTGGGCGGTCGCCGCCCTGGCGGTGATCAACGCGGTGATTTACTGGGGAATTATCCCGTACCGGACCCAGCAGCGGTTCCTGTTCCCGGCGGTGGGCATGGCGGCGGTGCCGGTGGCGATGCTCCTCGATCGGGCGAAGGTGTTGCGGGTGGCTGGGGTGGTGCTGCTCGCCTTGCACACGATGACGGGCCAGGCGTGGCCGTGGGCGGGATTCGGTGAGGAACAGAAGGTGCCCTGGGACTTCTCTCCGATGATTCCGAACACCACGCCCGGCCCCGTGGTGCTACCGACGCCGAGTGCCAACTGGTGGAACTCGCTCACGACAGCGGTGAATGCCGGCCAGTGGGCCGAGATGGTCCGGGTGTTCTTCCTGGTGGTCGGGCCGTGGGTGATCGGCTTGCTGGCCTTCCTGGCGGCAGCGGCGATCGGCCGAGCGGTCAACCGTCCGGGGTACCCCGGGCCGAAGCGGGTCGCCCTGGGAGCAGTGGCGGCCATGCTCCTGATCGGGGGAGTGGTCACGGCTCCCTGGGGGATGTCGGAGCCGTTACGGTTCTTTCCCGTCTTTGTCGACTATTACCGAGGCTGGCTGACGCTCGACCGCCTGGCTGGCGACGACGGGGCACGGATCGCCTATGCCGGAACGAACCTGCCGTATTTCCTGCTCGGGCCGGGCATGAAGAATCAGGTGCGTTATGTGAATATCAACGAGCACCGAGACTGGTTGATGCACGACTACCATCGTGAGGCGGTGGCCGCGGGCCGACCAAACTGGCCGGGCGACATGCCCGGCTGGGACCGCGAGGAAGAGGACTTCGACGCCTGGCTCGCCAACCTTCGAGCCGATCGGATCGAGCTGCTGGTCGTTGCCCGGCACAATGTGAGCGAGCCCTGGCCGATCGAACGCCAGTGGGCCGAGCAGCATCCCGATCAGTTTACGCCCCTCTACGGGCAAGAACCGCCTGATCCCCTGTTCCGGATTTTCCGGGTCGGACGCCGCTGATCAAGAGACGCGATTGCGGATCAAAGCGGAGGGATTGTTCCGGGCGGAACGGCCTCGGCTGGCGAATTTTTTGAAATTTTCGACGGATCGCCTTCGCTCGGGGCACAGATAGAAGGGTGAGGGGAGCGTTTCGGAGCCGGAGGCCACAGACCTCCGAGCGGCTCGCCTCATCCTCTTGACCCGAGCGATTCCGATGCGATTGACTCTCCGCACGCTGCTCGCCTGGCTCGACGATACTCTTCCGCCGGAAGAAGTTCGCGAGATTGGCACGCAGGTTTCGAGCACCCCGTTCGCCCAGACGCTCATCGAGCGCATTCGCAAGGTCACGCGCCGTCGTCGATTGACGATTCCGCCGACCAGCGGTCCCGAGGCGGTGGATCCGAACACCGTGGCCGCCTACCTTGATAACGAGCTGGAAGCCGAGAAGGTCGCCGAATACGAAAAACTCTGCCTGGAGTCTGACGTTCACCTGGCCGAGGCCGCCAGTTGTCACCAGATTCTCAGCCTGATCAAGAACAAGGCCAAGGTGCCTTCTGAGTCCCGATACCGCATGTATCGCCTCTTCAAGGGGCCGGAAGCGGTTCGCACCAACTATCGAGTGGCGGTTCCCCCCGCGGCCGGAATGGTTCCCGACGCCGTGTCTGGAGCCCCCGAGGCCCCCTGGGCGAAGACGGCTCCGGTCCCACGATCGTGGTTCGAACAGGTGGTTCCCTGGCTGGTGGCCGTGCTCCTGATCGTCGTGCTGGGAGCGGTCGGATATCTGAACCTTCGGTACGCCGGTGTTCAGATTCAGGAGGCGGATTCCCTGGCCGCTGCGCAATTCGATCCCGATGCGGCCAAAGAACCGGATGAGGAGGTCGCGGACGAGGAGGGGGACGCTCGGCCTGCTCCGCCGCCTCTCTCAGAGCCCGCTCGGGTCGAAGAAACGGATCAGCCCGAACCCGAACCTGAACCGACTCCGGAGCAACCCGCTGAGCCCGCCGAGCCCGAGGCTCCCCTGGCGGCAGGGGACGTGGCGGTCGTCGAGCAGACCGACGGCATCGTCTTGCGGGCCAATCCGACCTGGGAACGGCTCTCCGCCGACGATTCCCTTGCTCCGGGAGATCGCGTCGTCAATCTGGCCCCGTTCCGCACCACCTTGAGCATGGGCTCGGTTCGAATCACCTTGATCGCTCAGTCCGAGCTGCGCGTGGAACCGCCAGCACTGGCCGACACGCCACGGTTTGCTTTGATTGACGGGAGTGTCGTGCTCCGGTCTCCCAATGCTGAGGAGCCGATCGCCGTCGGGTTCGAAGGGCGAACCCTCTCGCTCCAGTTACCCCCGGGGCGGCCGGTCGGTCTGTCGTGGATGGGGTTGAAGGTGCCAGGACAGCCGGCGGGTCGTCCGTTGTTGACGATTCTCTGTCCCGCGGGCGCTCTGGGCGTCACGTTCGACGACGGCGATCCGCAGGAATTCGAAGGCCCGACCCTGGTGAGTGTCGATCCGGAGGACGGCATTCTCGGCGCAGAGCCGGCCGTGATGCCGCAATGGGTCGTCGATCCTGAGCCGCAACCTGCCGACATCCAGGCCGGCGAAGCCTTCGTGGAGCTGTTCGAGCAATCCACCGGGTCGATCACCTTTACGTTGCTCGAAGGCATCGAGGATCCGGACCCGACCGTCCGAAGTCTGTCGGTCGCCGCCCTGGGAGCCATGGCTGGGTCCGATCCCGAGGCACTAGAGCAGGTGATGCCGTTGCTCAATCGACCGGGCGACCCGGCCGTTCGAGGCACCGCGATCGGAATTGTCATGCGACGAATGGCGCGAGGCACCGAGCCCGCCGAGGACGTTCGGGGACTCCTGGAACGGTTCATCGCTCCTCCCGAGGCCACCGAAGCATTTGACCGCCTCTTGCTGGGTGTTCCCGAGGACCAGATCGAAGAAAAAGAGGTCTACGCAGAGCTTGTGGCCGACCTGTCATCGCCCAATGCGGGGGTCCGCCAGCTCGCGCTCGATACCTTGATGATGCTGACCGGGCGAGAGACGCTCGGCTACGATCCCGATTCCCCTGAGGGGCCTGGCCTGAAGGCCTGGCAAGACCTGCTGAAGGAAAACCGATTGACTCCGGCTCGCTGATCGGAATCGGCCCAGTTCCCCGTCGGATCGAACGCTGACGGGGATAGGCGCCGTTGCCCCGACTCTGGCAAGATCAAGCCCGTTCGAACGCCTTCCTCGGTTTTCCCTGAGGAAGGCGTTTGAGAGGTTGTGTCGTGATCGAGTCCGCAGAAAGGTCCGGTTCGTGGCCGAAGCGTATCAAGCGTATCGAGACGCCGCAGAGCAGATTGCTCGGCGCGCGGGCAGTGTGTTGCGAGAGCACTATGGCCGCGTCGAGGCCCGCGAGAAAGGGCCGAGCGATCTGGTGACCGAGGCGGATCTGGCAAGCCAGCGGACCATTGCCGCCTTGCTGGCCGAGCAGTTCCCCGATCATACCTTGCTTGCCGAGGAGGAAGGGGTTCAGCCCGATCCCGATTGCCCCTTTCGCTGGATCGTTGATCCGCTCGACGGCACGGTCAACTTCGCCCATCGCTTCCCCATCTGGACGGTGTCGATCGGCCTGGAACATCGGGGAACGTTGATCGCCGGCGTCGTGTACGCCCCCCTGACCGACACGATGTGGTCGGCCAGCCTGGGAGGCGGCACGACCGTGGACGGCCAGCCTGCCCGGGTCAGCTCGGCCGATCGCCTGGAACGCTCCTTGATCTCCGCGGCCTTTCCGACGCGATTCGGCGCCGATGCCCCCCGGCAACTCGCCTTGATGGAGCGCTTCTCGACCGGCACGCACTCGGTTCGGCGAAGCGGTTCGACCGCCTGGAACCTCGCCACGCTCGCCTCGGGAGGTGCCGACGTCTGCTTTGGGACGCACGTCCATCCCTGGGATGTCGCCGCCGGGGTTCTGCTGGTCCGTGAGGCCGGCGGCACTGTCTCGGCACTCGACGGTGGCCCTTATGAACTCTACAGTTCGGAGATCCTCGCCTCCAATGGCATCGTTCATGACGAGGCCTCCCTAGCCACCACGGAGGCGATTGGACGCCGGGCGTAGGACTTGGCCCGCACGTGACGGAGCAACGAGCGATCGAGTTGTGCGTATCCGACCAGGGGGTGTTCCTCATCCCCTCGACTCGACAAGGTGAGATGGGGACCGGAGCCGGAGTGTTCGATCCGTGACTCCGAGGTTCTCCAGGTGGTACAATTTGCCGGATGACTCGTCTTGCCGTGATCGAAAGCCCGGAACCGATCCCCTCCGGCTGGTTGATCCGGCTCACTTCGTGTCCTGTCTCGGCGAGGCCGGTCAATCTCCGCGACCTGAGCGAGGGTGCGCCGCGTGGCCCGATATTGTGACCTTCTCTGGATCGGCGTGGTCCTGACGCTGCTGATGGCTCCCGGGGCCTCGTTGGCACAGGATGACGCAGATCCGGCATCCGAGGATGGAGCTGAGCCGGCGGCTCGCTCCGAGTCGGTGAGCCCCGTGGTGATCGTTCGATCGGGGGAACAACTGGAGGACGTGGCTCGATCGGCCCTTTCAGGGGTGACCGCGGTCGAAGTGGTTGGCCATGTGCCGGAAGATGGTGGCCTGGCTCGTCTTTCCTTGACCATCACCCTTTACGCCCGCGGCCCTGGTCCGCACCGGGTGCCGATCGGTCTGGACGGGCTCTACCCCCGAGAGGCGGAGTCTGACGGAGTTCCGCTCGGCTGGGAGGCCGCACCACCGGATGGGTGGTTCGTGATCCTGCCAGGTCAAAGAGACGAGGAGCAGTTGCGGACGGTTCGGGTCGATGTGGTCGCTCCCGTCCGATCAATCGACGACCGCAAAGGGTTGACCCTGGCGATCCCCCGTGCGATCCGGACCCGACTGCAACTCGACCTCGAGGGGCCGATTGCTGAAGCCACGCTGGGAGACGGCGCTCCGCTTCCCGTCGAAATGATTGACAAGGGGCGCCGATCCCGGATCGAGGCGATGCTCGACGCTCGCAGCGAACTGGAGATCCGCTGGCTTCCTCGTCGCGATGAGGCCGCGCCGGTGCCTCCGCTTCTGACGGGGGGAGGACACATTTCGCTTGATCTCAGCGAAGGGGCCTTGACCGCTCAGTCGATCTGGGAGATTCAGGTCCGCCGGGGCGAGGTTTCCACCCTGGTCTTCTTGCCCGACCCGGACGAGGAGATTCTGGAGATTGAGACGGAAGGGCGATCCATTCCCCCGGCCTCGACCCTTGATGGACGGGGTCGGCTCCTTTCGCTCCCCCGGACGATTCGCAAAGGGGAGTCGATTCGGGTGGCGATCACGACCCGTCGGCCGGTCCCAACCTTCGACCCGGAAACCGATCTGGCCTCGGTGCGATTTGTCGGCCATCCGTTTGAAGGGGTGATCGAGCAAACCGGGACCCTCTCCATTGGCCGAACGGATGGCCTGCGCATTCTGGCCGATCCGGAGGACGGGCTGCGCCGCATTGATCCACGTGATCTCCGTGAGGAGATTGCTCGGGCAAGGCCCACGATTCTTTCGGCCTTTCGATTTGCCAATCAGCCGTTCGGGCTTCAGCTTCGTGTCGGGCCGATGCCGCCGATGGTGCGGGTGGCGCAACGATCGTTTGCACGGATCGAACCGGGTGGAGCCTCGGCGAAGGTGGAGTCGTGGCTCGACTATCGGTCGGTTCGTGGCCAATGTTTCAACCTTCGGGTCGAGGTGCCCGAGGGGTTGGAGATTGATCGTGTCGGACCTCCCGAGGCCATTTCGACTTGGGATCTTGTCCGGCCGGACGACTCCGAAGCGACCAGCGGCCCCGTCGTGCTGGAGATGACGCTGGCCTCTGCGCTTCGAGATGGGCAGCAGGCTCCGCTTCGGATTAAGCTGGAGGGAACAGTCCGATTCGACCCCGAACGGCCGGGGCAGCTATCCGTGTTTCGGCCGCTTGACGCGGGCTTTGACGGCGGTCGACTGGCGGTGGCGGTGCCTCCCGAGCTGGACGTGGCTCCGTCGAACGGCCTGGAGGCTCAGGCCTCTGCCGAGGTCATCCCGACCGATCCCTCTGCCATCCTGGAAGCCGGTCCGTGGGCAAGTACGTCCGAAGAGCTGCCGCGTCGGGTTCTCTGGCTCCGATTTGAGGCACCGGCCGCGGTGGTCCCGCTCACCCTGACCGCCCGGGCCTCGACGGTCTCCTCGACGATTGACCAACTCGTCCGGGTGGCTCGAGACGGGATCGACGTCCAGCAAGACCTGACGCTCTATGCACCCGACGGCGAGCTGAAGTGGGTTGATCTGGCGATTCCTGCCGGTCTGGAGCGTGGCTGGGAACTGGTCGATCGAGGGGTGATCGAACAGGAAGAACCGATCCCTCCTGGACCGGATGGGCTGCCGATTCGCCGCCTGACGCTGGCCCAGCCGGTCAGCGGAGCGCCCGTCAAGCTTCGGCTTCGCTACCGGCTGCAAGAGTTGGGGCGCCTGGTGCCGGGGGAGTCGGCGTTGATCGAGATCCCCCGGATCGAGGTCCTGGACCCTCGTCCGGCCTCACCTCCTCGGGTGGAAATCGCCGCCGACCCAGGCATTGAGCTTCGTCCCGAGGGAGAAGGCTGGCGGCGCCCAGCCGAGAACCAGTGGGTGACCAATCCCGACGGTGGCGCTCCGCTGCCGATCCGCCAGGTCTGGGTTCGTCCGCCGGGGGCGGCGTCGGTGGTCTGTCCTCGGTTCTCGGCCACGGCCTCCGCACCGGCGGAATTGCCGAAGTCGCTTGCCTCTCGGCTCTGGCTTCGGTCGGAACAAGGAGCGGATGGCGAGGTCAGGATTGCCGCCTGGTTTCGGTTCGATGATCATGGCCCATCGCTCGGCTTTCGGTTGCCGTACGGGGCCGAGCTTGACCGCGTCTACCTCGATGGGGAACCCGTCCCATCCGACGACCTCGACGCGCTGGAACGTCCGGGTATGTTCCTGCTTCATTTGCCGGCCGAGACGGCCCGAGGGGTCCTCGTCGGCATGAGTTACCGGCTTCCTCCGGAGGCGGCCGGGAGTCGCTGGCAGCCGCCGAGATTGCTCGACGGTGGTCGCGTGTTTGAAACGCTCTGGGAAGTTCGCGTGCCCTGGAATCAGGCGCTCGTGGGTGTTCCCCGAGGGTTTACGGATGAAAATCTCTGGTACTGGGCAGGATACGTCTGGAAGCGTCAACCGGGAATGTCGCCTTCGGAACTGGCCGTCTGGATTGGCGGGCCGGGCAGCTCGGCCGAGACGCTGGCTCCGCCCCTGACCGGAGGGCGAAATGGCGACCACGGCTATCTGTTCAGCCGGCCCGGAAATCCAGGGTCGTTGAACGCGATGATCGTCTCGCGGGCCACGTTGGTGGGTTGCTGTTCGGGGGTTGTTCTGCTGTTTGGCCTCCTGGTCTTGATTCGGCATCCGATCCGGGCTCGCGTGTTGCCAATCGTCGGCGCGGTGGCCCTGTTGGTCTTGATCCTGATGGGGCCGAGTACGTCGATCGTGGTCGTCCAATCCTCGGCGGTTGGCTGGCTCTTGATCGCGGTTGCCGTCTTGACCCGACGGGCCGTGGAACTGCGTCGTCCCGGCCCGCGATTCGGAGAGCAGAGCGCCCTGGGCTCCACTCCCGCGGCCAGCGATCAAGCCTCGGGGATGGGGGGTTCGGGAGGATCGACGCCGCTGGTCGGGTCCGACGACTCGACGGCCATCCGACCTCGGCCGCCACTCGTTGGACCGCCTTCCCTGTCGTCGCCTCGGCCCGATTCCAATCTTCGGGACGAGGTGATTGACCTGGCTCCTCCGACGCGCTCCGATCACTCTCCGGCATCATGATCGGCGTGTTGTCGTTCTTGCACGTTCTCAAGAGATTGACCGTCGGATGCGTGTCGACATGATCGCTTCGCCCCCCCGAATCTCCCTGCCGGTCGCGATTGCCTTGGCGATGCTCGCCGGGCTGATCGGGCCTCGGACACTTCAGGCGGTCAACGATGCTCCGCCCGAAGTCGTTCGGCTTCAGGTGGCCGAGGAGATGCTTGAGCAGTGGTTTCCCGGCCGGACGGGCCTGGTCTCGATGCCAGCCGATCAGTTCGAAACGCTCGTCGAGGAGGCTCGCCGCGTGTCCGCGTTGATCGAGGCGACCCGCCCGATCGAGCCGAAGCGGATCGAACATCGAATCCGTCTTGAAGGGGGAGAGCTGGTCGGACAAACCTTGCTCCAGTTCCCCGATCCGGGATCGTCGGTGCGCTGGGCAACCCTCTGGCCCTGGTCGCCCGCGGTCGAGGAGGTGTCACCGTCGTCTTGCACCCTGATTCACCGCGACGGAGACGGTCGCGCGTTTCTGCGGATTGGTCCGGAGGAAGGCCCGGGATCGACCCGGGCCGTCACGATCTCATGGCGTCTCCGGCCACGAGTTGAGGCCGAAGGGCGGATTTTCGACCTGGAGTTGATCGAGGGATCGGCCACGGCGTTGATCCTCGACCTTCCGGAGGGGATTACTCCATCCGGCCCCCCTGGCTATCGTGAAGGGCCGGTACCGACCGGTGAGCCGGGCCGACTCCGATGGCGGTTTGATGGGCCGGGGGGCTCGGTTGTCCTCCGGCTTCGATCGGCGCCCGACCCCGATCGGCCCTCCGGCCCCTGGATCGGAGGCGCGACTCTCGTCGAACTGGAGGGTGATGCCGCGGGAGTTGCCCGCTGGACCACCGCCTGGTCGATCGATCCGGGGCCGGAAGGGCATCGTCCCCTGGTCGTCTCCCTTCCTCCCGGCGTGACCTGGGAGGAGGTCATCGGTCCCGAGGGGGCGGTTTCCGGGGTCGAGCTACGCCCTGGTCCTGAGGGAACCTGGCTCACGGTCCGATGGCGAGACGGGTTAATTGGTCCGACTCGCCTGACCCTTTCCGGACTGGCACCAATCGACGACCCAAGCCGATGGCTCGTCCCCGTTCCCGAACCCCTGGATGCTCAGTGGACCGGTGGGCCCGTCATTGTCTGGCTGGATCAATCCTGGTCGCTCCTCGATTGCACGGAACGGGCCGGGCGACGGCTTGACCTTGACGAGATTTCCGTTGAGTCCTGGCAGCAACTGGAGCGAGCCCAGATCGAGGTCGGGCGTCGCCCTGAGCAAAGTGATCTCCCGGGCCTCGCATTGCAACCGGAACGAAACGGGTTACCGCTGGCCTTCTTTGCCGATCGGCCCGCACCGGTGGCTGAATTGCACCTGGCACCGGCCCGCACCATTACCTCGGTTTCCGTTCAGGGAACGGTGAGGCTCCGCGACGGGGCCGATACGCTTGAGGCTGAGATTGATGTCGAGCCGCCGCCGGAAGCGCCGACCTTGGTGAGCTTTCTCCTCTCGCCGGGATGGTTACCGGACGCGATTCGGATCTCTGACGGGCAGCTTGCCTCTCGATGGGAACAGGAGCAATTGCCCGACGGTCGCCGGATGATTCGAGTTGCTCTGCCCGGGGCACGATCCGGGGAGATCGCACTCAACGACGGACGACGCCCCGAACTGATTGTCTCGGCCTCCTTGGTCCAGGAAAACATCCGATTCCTGGAGCTTCCCCGACTTCGCCCTGTGGATCTTGCCATTGCCGAGGAGCGCTGGTCGATTGTTTCCGATCTGGGAGTCGTGTTGCGCCCGGTGGAGGCCGAGGGACTTGCCTGGCTCGATCCGGCGGCCGTTCCCTCGACCACGTCTCTGCAATCTCCCCGGCCCCTTCTTTCCTGGCGTTGGGTCGCCCCGGACGCTCTCGGACGCGTGGTCCGAGAGCCGATCCCTAAACGTCCACTCGCCATCGTGAATCAACGGGTGACGATCCTGGACGATCGCCTGACGGTCGAATGGGAGCTTCAGCTTGATGCTCAAGGGGAATCCCTCCGCACGTTGCCCTTTCGCGTTCGTCCCGTGCCACTTGACGTGAATGGGCCGAGCTGGTCGTTGGTGGCCGCCGAAGGTCAGCAATCAAGGCCCCTGCCCGTCACTCCCTCGGTGGGAGATGAATCCGAGCTTCGGCTGCCCTCGGACCTCACAGGTCCGTTGTCGATCCGAGGACGGCTGGAACTGCCCTGGGACGGCGAAGGCCCATTGCCCATGCTCGATCTGCCCCGCTGGTTCGAGACACGCGGAACCGTCTCGCTCCGCGTCGATCCGGCCCTTCGCTGCGAGACCCGCGGTGACCTCTCCTTTCGAGAGCTCGGCATCGGTGCGACGAGTTCCGAGGCCGATCGCTTCTCCAGTCCATCCATCCGACTGGCGGACCGGTTTCTTTATGAAGGTCAGCCCGGACTGCTCGGCGTGCGCACCACGAGGCTACCGGCCTCGCGCTTCGAGGGGGTGATTCTTCGAGCCAATCTGGCCTCGACCCCGTCCACCGACACTTTGACCCGACACCGACTGGCGCTGGATGTGGCAGCGGAGGAGGCCGCGACACTGGGAATCGAATTGCCGGAAGGAGCGATCCTCGCCGCGGTCTCCTCGAACGGGCGGCGTGTTGAGCCGTTCGAGCAGGAGGGGATGATCTGGATTCCCTTGACGCAGCTTCCCGAGGTCGAGCGGATGAGTTCGGGAAGACCACGCCGACTGGTGGTCGAGTTTGTTCAGACCGTCGGATCGGGAGCAGTCGAACCGGATCGTCCTCGGTTCTCGATGCCGTGCCTGTCATTCTCGTGGAATCTTGCCTGGCCGACGGCCCGGTCGCTGGCGGGGGTTGGTCAGGCCCTGATCTCCGCCGATCCTGGGCCGGATCGTCCAGGGTGGTTGCCAGGCGTCTCGTTGCGACGCCTGCCCCGGTTGACGGCGCTGGAACGCACGATGCTGGAACAACTCGACGAGTTGGCGGCGACCCAACCGGTGGGAGGGCTTCGGCTGGGCGATGCGCTGGCCTCGTGGGACGTGGGACGATGGCCGCTTGTGGTCGATCGATCCGCCCTTGAAGCGCTTGGCCTCGGCCCGAGCACGATTGTTCCGACCCCTTCCCCATCTGGTCAGGAGGAATCCGCCGGGTCTGCTCGACGCGCCTTGTCGTCGCTGGGCTTGCTCGCGGTGCCGATCGATACCGTCTTTCTGATCACCTCTCCGGCCGAAGCTCCGCGAATCTCACCGACCTCGCTGGCATCGGGACCGACCCGAGAAACCTGGGTCCGATCACTTCGGGAGGCTGTTGCCTGGGGGGCCGACCAGTCAGATCGCTTCCGGACGGTGGAGCGCTGGCGGGCAACCGCCGGGGGATTCTCGGATGAGGCAATCCTGCCCCTCAGCGGTTCGAAGACCGAATCCCGGATTCTTCGGCGCTTCGTGGCGAGCGGATGGCCTCGTCACGATGCCGGAGTCCGATCGGTCGATCGGTGGCCGTGGCTGATGCTCGGCCTTGGAGTGGGGGCCTTGCTGATTGTGGCAGCCTCGATTCGGTTCCAGGGTCGAGGTTGGAATGCGGTTCGGCTCTGCCTCTTGCTGCTCGTCGTCCTCGGGGCGGTCGTGGTGGGAGAACGGGGGGAGCCTCGGCGATCCGCCTTTGTGATCGGTCCGTTCTATGCAGGATTGATCGGCCTTGTCATTGCCTTGATCCAGAGTCGTCCTCGACCCGATCGGGATGAATCGGGGGCCTCAACCTTGATTCGACCACGCGGGTCGGCCGCTCGGATCAGTCTGGGGGCTTCTGGAGTCTTCCTCCTGATCGCCACGGTGGTCGGGGCGCAACCTGCTTCACAGGCCGATGCCCCTGGCGGTTCGCCCATCATCGCGTTTCTTATTGATCGGGGAACCGAAGTCGGTGATGAGTCAGAGGGGCCGGTGGTCTGGCTTCAGGAGACGGATGCTGAGCGTCTGAGGGCTGCCGCGTCGGCCCGTCCTGGTGATGAGGCGCGTCCCGATTGGCCGACCGTGGGAGTGATCCGGGCCGAGCATGAGCTCAGGCCAGACGCGGAGGAAGGCTGGCGTCTGGAATCCCGGCTCACCTTGCGATTTGAGCAGGAAGGGCCGGCCATGTGGTCCTTGCCGATCGGTCGACCGACCGAACTGGAGGCAATGGTTGATGGTCGTCCGCGTCCGGTGTTAATCGGAGAGTCGGCCGACCGTGCAACCGTTGCGCTCGACGGAGAGACGGGGTTGCATGAACTGGTCGTTCGTCAGCGGGTTCATCCTGATAACGACACCTCGGGCGTTCGTCTGGTTCTGCCGATCAATCCCGTGGCCTCGGCCTCGCTCCGGGTGGCCGATCCCCCGGGAGCCTCAGGGCTGACCCTCGCCCGATCCTTTGGCCCGATTACGATTGGAGCCGATGGTGAGCTTCGAGCCGCGATCGGTCCGAGTGATGGAATTGAGATCCGATGGGATCGGATCGATCAGGAAGGAAACAAGACCGAAGCCCCCGGACTTGAGGGCCTGCTCCTCTGGCAAGCCTTGCCGACGAGCGACCTGCTCGACGCTCGACTGACGATCCGAGGAGCCAGCCCGGTCCGAGAACTCTGGTTTGCCATCGATCCGGGGGTCGCGGTGCGATCGGTTCGCGCCGCCGGGGCAATTGTTGAGAGTTCTCGGATCGTCGCCGATGACGGCGACCGCTGGATTGCTCGCATTGACCCCCCGTTGTCTGAAGGGGCGGTCCTTCAGCTCGAACTTCGACGCGCGCTGCGTTCCGAGGCGTCGAACGCGGCAGGCGAACCAAACACGGATCCGATCCTTCGAAGTCCTCCCCGGCTGGAGCCGATCGGTCTGTCTCGCTTTGATGGTCAGATTGCCTTGATGCGTCCGAAGACCTGGGGTGGGCGACTCGAAGCCGCCTCGGGTAACCTACCGATGAGCGATCAGGAATTTGAACAGAATTGGGGACCATTTCCCCGAGGAGGCGCACTCGACGTGGCCGGGGCAACCCGGTTTTCGGGGCTTCCTCAGGTGTCCGTGCCCCTCGGACCGACCCATCCTCGACGCCTCGTCGAGCCGACGTTGCAACTGGATCTCGACGCCGGCCGGTGGGAATGGCGACTCGCCTCCCGCATCTCCGACCTTGATGGCCGGGCCGTCCGCAAGGTCACGCTCAACGTGCCGGAGGATCTGGAACTGATCGATCTTGAGGCCCCTGGCCTGACTTCCTGGGATCGGCCGTCTTCCGATCAACTTCGGCTGCGCTTTGATGGCCTTCCCAGTTCCGTGCGTCCCATCAGTCTGACCGGATGGCTTCCCGAACGCTCTCGGCCGATGGAGCCCGGGCCGCTGGTCACGGAGCGACCCCTTCCCTGGCCCGAATGGCCCGGTCTCACGGTTGAGCCGGGGACGTTGCTGTTGTCGACTCCGACGACGGCCCTGGTGGATTACCGCGGGGCCGATGGCCGTTCGCAGCCGATTGAGCGTCTGGCGACCTCGAATAACCGCCGTCGTTACCGGCCCATTCCGCTCGATCAACCTGGCTCATTGCGGGTTGAGTCCTTCCCTGCGGTCACGGTCGAACTCTGGAGTCAGCTCGTTCTGAGCAGCCAGTCGGCCCGCTGGGAGGCTCTGGTGCGCTACCGAGTTTCGGGAGGGCCTGCGGACCGGATCGAGCTGATTCTGCCGGAATCGTGGGCCGAAGGGGCCGAGTACGAGCTCGATGGCATGCCTCCGGTCGCGGTGCGCGACCTGGGTGACCGGATTGAGATCGACCCTGGCCGTCCTATCTGGGGATCGACGGACCTCCGAATCCGATCCGTGCTTCCGCTGGAGGATGACCAACCGCTGGTCTTCCCCGACCTGGTCGCCTGGGGGCTCGGCACGGCCACCGGCCATACCATCGGGCTCGTGGTCCCCTCGGATCGGCCGCCGACCCTTGATGTGTCTGGGCTTGCGCTGGCCGACGCGGTCACGGAGCAGCAGTTCGCGACCCTGTTCCCGTCGCCACTTCCCCCCGATGCCAGTCGAAAGGTTTACCGGGTGCAGCCGGGGGGCTGGTCGTTGGTGGTCCAGCCGCCGTCCACATCTCGGGGCGGTTCGAGCGACCTGGAAAAGACCCGTGTTGAGTTGGTTGACCTGACCTGTCTGATTGCTCCCGAAGGGACGGTACGGGGCCATGCCATCCTGGAACTCCAACCCCAGCCTGGGCCGTTTCTGACCCTGACGGCTCCTCCCGGCGCGGAGGCACCGGCCGCAGTGGTCGATGGCCGCCCGGTTCGACCTCGGATCGGACCTGACGGTCGCTGGATCATCCCGCTGGGTGACGGGCCGGCGCGTCGTGTCGAACTGGTCTGGATCGACCCGATGCCGCGTTCTGAATCACGCCGAGGACGCCGCCTGAGCATCCCTCAGCCCTTGCACGAGGGAGCAACCGTGCTGACCACGGTCCGATCTGCCGAGGAGGACGCGGTGAGTGCCTCCGGCGGTGCGACCTTGCCGATCCCCGCCGCCGGCCTGCTGGTCGAACGGCTGGAGCGGGCGGCCGATCGGCTCCGATCGCGGATCGACCGGCTGGGCTCCTCGAGCACCGGTACCGACCGCGACTCCCTCTCGGCCGAGCTCGCCCGCGTCCTCACGCTCCAACGCCAGGCCGAGCGTTCCGCCTACTGGGCCGCCTTGATGATGCCCGACACGAACGAAGTGGTCCGCCAGCGCGGCCCGCTCCGGCGGATCGTCACGACCCGAGAGGGCCTCGATCGCTCTCTGCTCGCCGCCGGACTTGCCGATCTGTCCGAGACGCGTTCCAGCTCCTCCGATCCCGGTCCCCCGACGGACTTCCTCTCACCGCTTCGCCCCGGATTGCCCCGTCACTTCCGCTCCGAAACCGAAGCGGGTCGGGCCATTTCGTTTGATTGGACCCCCGGAGACACACCCTGAGGATCGGAGTTGCTTCGTGGGGGATACAGGGCGCCGAGCGGGAAGCTCGGCGCTCCGCTGCTCGTGGATTGAGCGGAGCTCAGATCAGCTCCGTGATCGGCGTGCCCCCATCGACGACCCGCATGGGACGGCCGAGGGGGGTGGTGTACTCGGTATCGACATGGATGCCGAGGGCCGTGCACATGGTGGCGATGAGGTCCATGACGCCGACCTGACGATCCACGATGTCGATGCCGTCGGAGTCGGTCGCGCCGACGACCTGGCCCCCCTTGATCCCGCCGCCGCCGAGGGCGACCGACCAGCTGCGCGGCCAGTGGTCGCGGCCGCCGTTCTGGTTGATGCGAGGGGTGCGGCCGAACTCGCCCATCCAGACGATCAGGGTGTTTTGCAACAGACCAAGGCGGTTCAGGTCGGCGATGAGGGCGCCCATGCCCTTGTCGAGTTCGGGCAATCGCTGCTCGCGAAGGATGCGGAAGATGTCGTCATGATTATCCCAGCCCCCGAGGCCGACCTCGACAAAGGTCACACCGGCCTGGACCAGGCGGCGCGCCATGAGGCAGCCGGAACCGAAGCCGGATCGACCATATGCATCCCGGATGGTGTCCGGTTCGTCCGAGAGGTCGAAGGCTCGGGTATAAGCCGAGTTCATCATCTTCATCGTCTTGCCGTAGACATCCCGGTGTCCGACGGCGGCCGCGCCGCGGTTCTGGGCGATGAAGCGGTCTTCGACAAGTCCAAGCATCTGGACGCGGCGATTCAGTCGAGCCGGATCGACCTTTGGCTTCAGATTCTCGATCTGACCGTTCGGGTTGCCCACCACGAACGGCGCGTGAGACATGCCGAGGAACCCGGCCGACTCTCCCGGTCGGTTGATCGAGACGAAGTGAGGCAAGGGAAAGTCGTCTCCGAGCCGGGTGCCCAGTTCGAACGAGCAGATCGACCCGAAGCTCGGATGCACGACGGTCGGGTTCGGCTGCCAGCCGGTGTGCATCAGATAGGTGCCGCGATCGTGGTTCCCTTCGCTCGTGCTGAGGGAACGGATGAGGCTCAGATGCTGCATCTGCTGGGCGACGGTGGGCAGGTGCTCGCTGATCTGGATACCGGGGACGCTCGTGTCAATCGGCTTGAACTCGCCGCCGTTGCGAGGGCTTTCGGGCTTCAGGTCCCAGGTGTCGAGCTGGCTCGGACCACCCCCCATCCAAAGCAGGATGCAGTGCTTCTGGTTCCGGCGCACTTCCTGAGCATTGGCTCGAAGGGACCCGAGGAAACTGGCCGCCGGAAACGCCATCGAGGTGGCGGCCAGGTGCCCGAGGAAATGCCGCCGAGACATGCCTCGCGGTGTCAGCAGGCGATCGAACATCGGTCGGGTCCTCCCCTCGTCGGGTCGGTTCGGGGCCATCAGGAGATCATCAATGGTTGAGGATAAACTCGTTGGAATTGAGTAAGGCCCAGAAGATGTCTTCCATGACGGCGTTCGGGCTAGGTCCCTGGCGGAGCAAGACCTGTGCGGCCCCCGCTTCCTTCGAACTGGGAGGACGGCTCAGAGCAGCCAGATACAGCTTCTCGATCACGAAGTCTGCCGAGGCCCTGCGGCGCATGGCCTCGTCGAGCAGGTCTCGGAGGAAGCTCCCCGGTTTGCTGCTGGTGGCCTCGTCGATCAGGTCGCCGTTCATCATCATGAGCGCCTGGGGAATGGTCCCCTGAAAGCTCGTCCCCTCGTTCGTCTCGTCGTTGCCGAAAGCGAAGGTAAACTGCCGGAGCCATCGGTCGCGGCGAGCGTCGGAGTTTCCGCCGCCTCCCGCCTGGTGAGCCCGCGTCGCGGTGAGCAGTGATTCGAAGAGTTGTTCAGGCGTCAAGGGCTTGAGCGTCATGTGGCTGAAATAGGTTTCGTCGCGCTCGTTGGCTCGGGTCCGAACACTGGAGAGGTGGTAAGGCTCGGACGCAGTGATCCATCGGATCAACTGCTTGATGTCATAGCCGGACGCCTTGAAGTCGTCGGCCAGGCGTTCGAGCAATTCGGGATGGCTCGGCGGGTTGTGGTCGCCGAAGTCATCGATCGGGTGAACGATCCCCCGGCCGAGGAAGTGGCCCCACATCCGATTCACAAAAGCCTGGGCGAACTGGTCGTTGTCAGGCTCGGTGATGAAGGTGCCGAGTTCTTGACGACGATCGACGTCGGTTTCCTGGCTGATCTTGCGTCCATCGAGATAGGTCGGGAAGGCGATCCGGATGGTGCCGTCGCGGCGGTCGTAGCGGGCGAAAGCGTCGGTCGGGTCATCGTACAGTTCGTAGTAGGCGGTTTCCTCGGCACCGCCGGCGCTGGTCCGCGAGACTTCACGCGATCGGACGCCGCGGAAGAAGGCGTTGATGCCCCAGAAATCGGCCTGTTTCCAGTCATTCGACGGGTGATCGTGGCACTGTGTGCACTGGATCTGCTGGCCGAGGAACACGCGGGTCGTGATTGAGGTCAAGGGAACGGCGTCGAAATCGAGGTGAGCCAGGGCGAAGTTCGTCGCGCCGTTCTCGGGGGTGTTTGGTCCCGAGGCGGTCACCAGTTCCCGAGCAATCTCATTCCAGGGTTCGTTCGCGGCGAATCGGGTCCGGAGCCAGGCCCGCAAGGCATTCCGGTTGACCTGATTGCCGGTGTCTCCTCGTCCGATCAGGACCACTGACCAGAAGTTGCCGAAGTTCTGCGCATAGTCCGGATGATCGAGCAGATAGGAGATCAGTTTCTCCCGCTTATTGGCATCCTTGCTCTGGAGAAAGTCGGACGTTTCCTGGAGGCTTGGGATGCGTCCCAGGATGTCGAGGTAGGCCCGACGGAGGTATTCCCCGTCCGTGGCCCGAGGCGACGGTTTGACCCCGGCATCCTCCCAACCTGCGCGAATCCAGGAGTTGATGGCCTCGGTCGTGGAGCGATCGGCGCTGTCATCCGCCTGGGACGGACTCGCAAAGAGCACGAACGCCGCTGCCATTCCGGCCAGACAAAGGCCCGCGTGGACCCTCGATCGTTCCCTTCGGCTCGTCGTCATGCAAGGCACTCCTCTCGCGCTCTTAACCATCGGCATGGTCAGGAGGCGATCACGCAACATAGAGTCGGTGCAGAGAGTTCAGGGGAGAACGGCAGATGATGCGTTCAGCACGATCGGAGGCGTCGGCCTGAACTGGCCTCCTTTATCATGCGCGGGCGCAATCGAGACCTCAATTCAATTCTACGCAGCGGCCTCGCCCGCGTGACGAGATTCTTCCATCCCCTCTTGTGCGCAATCGTCAACGATGTCACCGGTTGGTGGTTCCTTTCGAGGGGGGGGAGGCCATCGAGCCGCTCGTCAGGCACTCTCTCGGTGATATTGGAGTTCGAGGAGGCGTCGGTAGAGCGAGGAGGTTCGTCGCAGTTCGTCCTCGGTCCCGACCGACTCGATCTGCCCTTCGTTCATCAGCACAATTCGATCGGCGAACTGGAGCGATCCGAGATTGTGGGTGATCAGGAAGGTCGTGCGCCCGCGGGAGAACTCCTCGATGGCCCGGCGGATGAGGGCTTCATCCTGGATATCGACGGCGCTGGTGGCCTCGTCGAGGATGAGGATTGCCGGGTCTCGGAGCATCGCCCGAGCCAGAGCGATTCGCTGCCGCTGGCCGCCGGAGAGACCGGCGCCACGCTCCCCGATAATCGTGTCGTACCCCTCGGGCATGGTGGAGATAAACTGGTGAGCGTATGCGCGGCGGGCTGCGGCTTCGATCTGTTCTCTTGTGGCGAAGGGACTGCCATAGCCGATGTTCGCGGCGATCGAGTCTTCGAACAGGATCGTTTCCTGGATGACCATGCCGATCTGTGACCGAAGGCTTTTGAGCGAGACCTCCCGCAGATCGTGGCCATCGATCCGGATCGCGCCGTCTTCCACGTCCCAGAATCTTGGTAAGAGGTTCATCAGGGTCGACTTGCCGCAACCGTTGGGGCCGACCAGGGCGATCGTCTCGCCGTGACGGACCTTCAGATTGAGCCCTCGGAGAACCTGCGTCCGGTCATCGTAGGAGAAATGGACGTTGTCGAACTCGATCTGCAACCGGTGGGGGGGGATCCGAAGCGCTCCCGGTCGTTCGATGACCGTCGGCTCACGGTCCATCAGCGCACAGATCCGATCCGAAGCCGCCGCGGCCCGTTGGATCTTGGAATGCACGTTCGAGAGCTTCCGTAGCGGGTCGGAGACGCCAGCGAGCATGACGTAAAGCGTGAGCAACTGCTCGATCGTCATCGGCTCTGAAGCCAGTTGAAGGCGAAAGAGACCCAGATCCAGGAAGCGCGATTCTCGCAAGACGAGGTAGGCCCCGGACATCAGGGCGATGGAAACGGTGGTCAATGCCAGCAGTTCCAGCACCGGGTCACTCATCGCCTCGATGGTCGCCACCCGAACGCGCTTCTTGTAAAGCGCCTTCGATTCCAGATAGAACCGCCGGCGCTCGCGGCGTTCCATCGTGTAGGCCTTGACGAGCTTGATCCCCTGGAAGGTCTCCTGCAGGATCTTGTAGATATTCGACATGCTTTCGAGCGATCGCCGGATCGCCCGCTTCATCAGCTTGCCGACCTTGACTGTGGTGATCGCCGAGACGGGCACCAGCACGAGCGCCAGAAGGGTTAATCGCCAGTTGAGCCAGAGAGCCCCTCCGAGGCAGGCGATGATGCGCAAAGGCTCTCGCACGACCTTGCTCAGGAGGACGACGAGCCCCTGGCTGACCGAGTCGAGGTCGCTTGTAAAGCGGGCCATCAGGTCGGCCGAACCCTGCTGATTGAAGCTTGCCAGATCGAGCGCCAGGGTGCGGCGGAAGAAACGCTTGCGAATGTCAAAGATCGAGAGCTGCATGATGTTCGCCACCAGGAATTCCTGGCCGAACATGAAGACCCCTTTGATTGCCACGCCGACCATCACCAGGGCGAGCAGGACGGTCAGGGTCCGGAAATTATCCTCGGGTAACCAGCGACTGACCCAGGGAGCAACTGCTTCGAACCGGGCTTGCCAGCCTTCGGCCTTGGCCATTTCTTTCTGCCAGGAGCGTTCGCGGCGATCGAGCGCCGACGGCCCCCCTTCCTCCATCAGCCGGGAGGCATGGCCGAGTTCGTCGTAACGGGCTTCGGCGATTCGATAGGCTTGGGTCAAGGCCGAGTAGCGTTCGAGTTGCTCGGCCGGCAACGACGGCTTGGGTCCGACAGAGGTTGCGTGGAACTCCTCGGGAACCTCATTGAAATAGAGATTCCAGGCGGATTGGTACCCTTGCTTGATTTGCTCGACATGATCGGCGTGCACGCCCTTCGGCCCAGCCTGGCGGACGATCTCCAACTCGTTGAGTCGAGCGCGCACTGTCTCTACGTCGGTTTCGTACCGTTCGATTTGATCGGCAACCCAGGTCTGGACATTCTCGCCGCCGAGCAGAATTTTCAGCAGCGGGAAGACCGCCCCCAGCTCTGTAAACCAGAGCAGGGCGACCATCATCGCGCAGCCGATCGACAGCACGAATCGGCCCCGGTAGGGCCAGGCAAACCGTACGAGACGGGCGAAATTCTTCATGAGTGCGCCAGACCGTCGACGTGAAACCCTCGGGCGTCCTTGCCGAACCCGACTGCTTGCGATGCGCAGTTGCCTACGCGCGGTCGGGGCTGGGGTCATGAGAGGTGTACCACTCCTCGCCGATTCTGACAAGCTGACTTCTCTCGGGAATGTCCGCACGCGACGGCCTGGGAACGGCCGTCGCTACCCTACCATGGATTGAGGAGAGTCGGCATTCCATCAAAGTCTTCTGTGTTTTTGAGCTTGAGAAAAAATCTGACAAAGGCTCGACTGGTTGATGACGGCGATCAGAAGCAGACGTGTTGAAATGTTCCGTGGCCAGAAACGCACAAGGCCGGCGGCCTCCACTGGGAAGCCGGCCAGCCTTGAGCAATCGAATGCGAAGAGCGTTCCTGCGGGAATCGTCTCAGAGGACGAACCGGAAAGTCTTGGTGATCGTCCGCCAGATCCACCAGCCGAGGGTAGCAGTGCCGCCGTCGATCTTGGCCATGCCGCGCTGGCCGGGGTGGAGGGAGAGGTTGGAGTTGTCGATCGGGATCACGACCTCATAGACGGTGGTCAGCGGCCGGGCTCCGCCGGTTTCCTCGTCTGGCTGAGTGGCGATTTCGCCGCCCGCGAGGTTCGAAAGCTCGGGAGGAATTTCCTCTTGGTTGCGGCGGGCAATCTCTTCGACGTGGCTGAGAATCGTCTCGTGGGATTTGCCGTAGATTTTGACCCAGGCCTTGGCTTTGGAGTTCTCGGAATCCTGCTTGATCAGATCGATATCCGATTGATCGATCAGCAGATGGGCCTCCAGTTGCTTCGGGTCGCCAACTTCACAGAAAAGGTCGCCGGGTCTCATGAACGAGCCGGTCACCTCTCGGTTCGGAATCCCCATGACCACACCGTCTCGGGCGGCGGTCAGGACGAGCTTCCCTTGCTGATCGATCGCCACATCGAGCTTTGGCTGGAGGTCCTGCTCGATCATGTCAACCGTTTCCAGGTGAAGTACGCGGTTCAGTGGATTGTTGCCGCTGGTCTGGTCGTAGACACGAGCCTTGACCTCGTTGACCTGGATTTCCTCGTTCAACTCGCTGACTTCGCGGAGCAGGTCGAGGTTGCTCAGGCGGGCGATGACGGTGCCGGGGCTGCCATCGTCACGGGGCCCTTCGACAGGCTGATTGTCTCGAACATCGATTGAGACCAGACGGCCGGGGACCTCGACGTAAATACGATCGGGCTTGGCGGGACGAAGCACGAGCGTCCCCTTGATCCGCAGCGGCGTCGGGATCAGCAGGATCAAGGCGATCACGGCCGCCGCCACGGCGAAGCAAGCCGCCGCTCGGACCTTCTTCACTTTGCGCATCCTCCCGGGTTGGCGGACGAACTTGACGATCTGCCACATCGGCATGAACAGGAGCGGCACCAGGGCTCCCATCGCCAGCATTGCGCTGATGACCCGGAGCTTCGGCGGCAAGAAATGGTACAGGAAGAAGATGATGCTGAAGGTGATGAACCACCGGTAGAGGTACGATGCGACGGCATACGTCACGAACAGGGCGCGACGCGATCGCGGCATGTAGCTCTGAACTGGGACCTCCAGGCCGAGCACCTTTTCCTGGAACGCGTAGGTGAAGAACTGGGTCGACTTGATCCGGAGGTTCGGAATCTCCAGGTAGTCGGAGGCGACGTAGTAACCATCGTATCGCAGCAGCGGATTTGCATTAAAGAGAATCGTGTTCACCGAGCAGATGAACATGGTTGAGAGCATCAGGCTGTTGAACAGGCCTGGCTGGGTGTTCCACCAGACGAAGGTGGCGAGGGCCGCGAGGAAGCACTCGACGTAGATGCCTGCCCCAGCAATCCAGATGCGTTTCCACTTGTTCGGCAAGAGCCAGCTGTCGGTCACGTCGCAATAGAGGGCCGGGGTGAGCACCAGGAACAGAATGCCCATCTCATGGACTTCCGAACCGTAATGCTTGGCCGTGAGGCCGTGGCCGAACTCGTGAATGATTTTCACGACGGCCAGACTTAGCCAGAGAGACGGGAGCGTTCGCCAGTTGAAGAAGCTTTCGAACGTCGGCAATTTGGTGGTGAATGTGTCCCACTGCGCGAAGACAAGAGTCAGCGCCGCCAGCATCATCCCGAGGCTAAAGATCACGAAGTATGACGTGAAAAGCCATCGGAAATAGGGATACATCCACGTCAGCAGCTTTTCCGGATCGATAATCGGGATCTTGATATAGAGAATGTTCGCGGCGGTCTGCTTGATCTTCTTCCAGCGGTTCTTCTTCTTCCGTTTGACCAGAGCCTTGGCTTGCTCAGGAGTGTCAACCAGGACGAGGCTTGCCTCGTGCAACTGGGCGACGAACCGGAGCAGGTCTTCGACGGTAATCGTCTGGGGCCGGAACTTGCGCTCAAAGGCTCGCTTGATATCCTGAAGTGTTTTCTTGCCGTCAAGTTCCTGGAGCAGGAAGTACTCCTCAGACTTGAACCGGAAGTACTTCAGGGCGATCGGGTCCTTGATGACGTAGTGGGTCACGCCCTCATAAGGGACCGGTTGCACGACGAGGTCGGGCCGCAAGCGGGCGGTGAGGTATTCGGCCGCCTGACCGGCAGGCACCGAAGCGGATTGGCTGGGGTCTCGGAGCATCGGTGAGCGGCCCTTTTCTCGGCAATCACGGTTCGAGCGGGGTCCGGTCCTATCTCCCCCCTCGCTCGATCGCAGAGGGGGGGGCCGGGTTCAGGGGGCCTGGCCATCGGTTGTGGGCCCCTCACCCGGCAATTGGCCTTCCTCGCCCCGCGGTTGCCTGAGGAGGAATTGCCATGAACATCTTCGTGGAAGACCTGATGAGCGGCTCCGAACTCGTTATTGAGCTGCGTTTGCTCCCAAATCCATCCGGCGACCAATCACCGGCGGGGTCGGCGTCGGATCGGGAATCACCGGCAGCATGTCTTCCGGAGGAGCAGGAATAAGGTTCGGGTCGTCGGTCAGGTAGACCGTCATGTTGGCCTTGTGGCCAACCCGCAATTCCTTGTCAATGTTGTTGATGATATCCGCCTTGATCTCGACCTCGGCTCGGGTCTTGGCGAAGGCCAGTTCGGGGCTGATGTAGACGATTCGGCCTCGGAACCGTTTCTGCGTGATCGGAATCTGTTCCCCTTCGATGACCGGCTGAACATCCACCACCATCCCCTTGCGGAGCTGATAGGCCATTTCCAGCGGAACGTATCCCTGGAACCGGACTCGGTCGGTCCGGGCAACGTGAACGACCGGCTCCATCGACTGCACGGCCTCGCCGGGGTACTTGATCTGCTGCAAGACCTCGCCGTCGAACGGTGCGAGAATCTGATGCTCGGCGACGGCCTCTTCGGCCATTTTTAGTTCCTGAGCGGCCTGCTCATATTTGGACTTCTCTTCCTTGAGCTTGGCGTCGGCCACCTTGAACTGGGCCTGGCGCAGTTCGTACTCTTCCTTCGAATTAATGTCGCGAAGACGGTAAGCCCGCGCGGCGTTGGTGGCGGCGACTTCCCGTTCGGCCTCAGCCATTTCAATGGCTGAGGTGTCCTTGGCGAACATCTCCGCCTTGGTTCGGGCCAGCTCGGCCATGGTGGAATCGAGATAAGCCACCAGGTCGCCTCGCTTGATCTCCTGGCCAATCGACTTTTCGATATGCCGCAAGATCCCTTCGCGCCGAGCGGCCAGGGCTGCTCGCTCGATCCATTCGATGTTGCCCGGCACGACCAGGGTTTGCACCTGGCCGTTCGACGAGATGGTCGGCTGCTGTGCCCGGACGGGAGCAATCATCGCAACAGAGAGGCTTGCGACGAGGGCAGCGGCCAGAGTGGTCTTCACGATCGTCTGCATGGCTCGTGTCTCCGCTGGAGGGGCCGAACGTTCAACGAGTGTTGAGGAGGAAACGATGCTGGGACGTTCCCGATCAATTCATGAACGGCCAGCGGAACAAGACCGTTTCGTGGAAGGCATTGATGACCTTTCGGAAGACGACGTAGGCCATCCGTTCATCGCCACATTCGATCCGGGCTCGAACCTCGGCACCGGATCGCAAACCGCGATCGGTGTTCTGACTCCGGGCGATGATCTGATCACGCACTTCGTCGCTGAACCCGACCGTAATCTTGACGACGTGTTCCCCTTCAACCGTCTGGGCCATCGATGCGATCCGGCGGACGTAACCCGGATATCGCTTCTCCGGGTCGGTTGCCAGAACGAAGTAGGCCTTGAGCGCTTCGTCGGGTGAGGCGTCTCCCCTGGCGATCTTATCCCTCAATCGCTGTTCGGCGGCAAGAATTGGAGCCATGTCGTCGTCCGTCACGTTCACTTCCAAGATCCAGTCACCGCTGGTCGAGGCGACCGAGACAAGTTCCTGGCCGATTTCCACCGGCCTGCCCAGCAAGTTCTTCCGCACCTCCCAGGTCACGATTGTGCCATCGTGGGGAGCCGTCACATTCAACTGCTCCAGTTGTTCTCGAATGATTTCCAGTTGCTCGGTCGCACTCTCGTAACGAATGCGAGCTTCTTCTTCCTGGCCTGCGAGGATGGGGCGCTCGTTGTAGTCGGTTGTCTGGTTGATCCGCCGTTCGAGCGTGGCGGCCTGGGCACCATAATAGGAACGGTCGGCCTGAACCTGTTCGAGCTGCTTGAGTAATTCCTCACTGTAGAGCGTCACCATCGGTTCCCCGGCCCGCACGAGGTCGCCGTGTTCAACGTGAACCTGGGCCACCCGAGCGGAAAGCGGGGCATAGGTGTTCCGACGTTCTTCCGGAAGGATGGATCCTTTGCCTTCGATTGTCAGTTTCCAGGGGACGAAGGCCATCACAAGCACGACGGCGGCGACGATACCCAGCACCGCGGCGATCTTCGCCAGAGTCCGTCCCCGGAACATCCGCCAGGGAGAACCGAGTGCCTTGAGTACGGGTCTCAGGAAAATGCGATGATGTTCCTGAGCGTTGTAAAGCGCCGTCGACGCATGCCGTGAGACGACCTCGCTCCGGGCGTGAACGTCGGTGACAATCAACTCGTCGCCGATCTGCTCGGCCACGATGCAGCCAAAGGGGACTTTGTCGGGAACCTTGCCGTCCTTGCTCGGCTCCTCAGGACGGTGCAGCAGGGTGATGATGACGGCCTTCGAGCCCGACTCATCAACATAGATTTCCAGGGCATCGCGGATGTCGGGCGGGAACCCTTCGGTGTCCCCCGTGTAGACGAGGTCTTCGCCCGACTTGATTACGAGCTTGCAAAGTTTCGTCAGCTCTCGGATGAGGTTCGACCGTTGTTCGACCACTTCCTGGCCGCTGACGGCTTCGACCATCGTTCGGCCGCCGATCTTCAGGGCAACGCTCAGGCGGTCGCAGCCGATCAGGCGTTTGCCGTCGTTGGCCACGGCGAAGGCGGTTTCCTGGAGGTCGAGCGAGGCGTGAATGGCGTGGGTGAAGCCTTCGAGCTGGTTCCAGAGCTTCTGCTGCGACATCATCTGCCGCATCTGGCGATTCTTCAGATACTGCGCTGCCAGGTCGCAGAGGTCGCCGACAAACCGGAGCGTGCTTTTTTGCGTGGCCGCGCGGCGGGTCGGGTCCATCAGGATCTCGACCAGGCCGACCACCTGCTTGTCGACGATCAAGGGGGAGAGGATCAGGGCAAAGGCCGTCGGGTTACCTGCGCCGGGCACCCCTTCGATGGTGGCTCCCGGCGGAATGATCTGGGCCTGTGCGGCCTGAAAGATCGTGCCGAGCAGAATATCGTGCGGTTGGGTGCGCACCCGGCCATCGAGCAAGCCGGTCAGTTGAAATTCAACATGATTCTGGAGCTTCAGCGTGCCCCGATTGTCGAGCATCCAGAGCGCACCGCCCGAGGCGGCCACCGCGGCGACGGCGCGGGTCAGGAACTCCTGAGAGAATTCCGGTGGCTGGATGTCGGAATCAGCCAGATCGGCGATCTCGGCGACGAGCGTCCGGATCTGGTTCTTGGTCTGCTCAAGCAGGCCGGGATCGATCGGCTGTTGCTGCGGCTCTTGCGTCTTGGTCGTGTCTTCGGCCATTTGGCAGCCCCGAGGAGTTAGGCGTTCGCTCTCGAAGTCCGGCCGACCCGCGCTCGTGGTCTCGGTCCCAGGCGTTTCCCGACAAGGGGGGCCGTCACGCCGGATCTGAACGCTCGCGTCGGCGAGACGTATAGACCCGGCTACTCCAACGGGACGTCTCCGCCTTCACCCTTCCCGGAACTTTTTCCAGGCCGTTCCGAATTTTCTGGACCCGACTCCAATGAACGGCCGAATCCCTCCACCCGTAGCATCGCAAGACCGCAGACACCGCGGCGCCGCCGCTTCTCCCTCCGCCTCGCTCTTGCTCCGTGACTTGTGTGAGGTCCTCGCCGATCCGCTTGCCGCCTGGAACGGTCCGGCGGTATCCTCCGATCGGCGTTTCCGGCGCACCGATGGCACGAAACGATGGCTCTGGATTCGTGTTGCGCCCCTCAACTCCTGGACCCTTGTGACCAATTGACTCGATGAACGATCCCAATGGTCCTCTCAGCCGCCCCTGCCTCGTCACCGGCGCCACGGGTTTGCTCGGCAGCCATCTCGCCGAACAGCTCGTCGCTCGCGGAGAGCCGGTTCGCGCTCTGGTCCGGGCGACCAGCGACACGAGCTTCCTCGAATCGATCGGGGTGGAACTCGTGATCGGTGATCTCACCGATCCGAACTCCTGTGCCGAGGCGCTCCGAGGAGCCCGAGTGGTGTATCACGCCGCGGCGAAGGTGGGCGACTGGGGAACCTGGGACGAGTTCCAATCCGCCTGCCTGGATGCGACCGAGTCACTCGCCCGAGCGGCGATCATTGCCGGGGTCGATCGCTTTCTGCACATCAGCTCGACCAGTGCCTATGGCCATCCGCCCAGGACGGGTCAGGCGATCACCGAGGACCACCCACTCGGCGTCGGCCTTTGGTGGCCCTGGGATTACTACACGATCAGCAAGGTCGAATCCGAACGCATCCTCTGGCGACTGGCGAAGGAGGAAGGGCTTCCCCTCACCGTCATCCGCCCAAGCTGGCTCTACGGAGAGCGTGATCGGACGACGGTGGCTCGCATGATCAATCGTATGCGAGGGGCCGGAATTCCCGTGATCGGCCCCGGAGATAACCCGTTGAGCGCGATCTATGCCGGAAATGTTGCGAATGCCTGTATCCTCGCGGCCGAGGACCCCTCTTCGGTGGGGGAGGCGTACAACATTACCGACCAGGGGCCGATGACCCAGCGCGAGTTCATTCATTACTTCGCCGAGGCCGCCGGGGCGGGACCCCCTCGGTGGTATCGTCGGCTGCCGCATTTCTATCCGCTGGTGTTCGGCGGTTCGCTGGTCATTGAAGCCTATGCCCGGCTCATGCGATGGCCGAAGGCTCCGATCATCACCCGGTATGCAACCTGGCTGATGGCTCGACGGATCTGGTACAGCACCGAGAAGGCTCGATCGCGACTGGGTTGGACTCCCACCCTCGGAAATGCGGAGAGCATTGCACAGACGGTCCGCTGGTTCCTTGATCAGGACACCGAGCGCCGCGATCCGTGAACGGTCGCCGCTCCCGACCAGGCCTGAGTCCGTCGATCAAGGTTTCCGGTGAAGCACGCTCGTTTTCCAGTCGATCTGTGAGCCTAGGAAAACGTGCCGTAGCGACGTGCTCCGTTCTCATCGTAGAATAGGATCATCCTACTGATTGTGGACGAGGCAGAGTCTCCAGGCGATGCCGATCGGAGACGGAAGGGGAACAGCGATGGGGCTCAATCCGGAGACGACCCCGGACCCGACCGATGGCATCGCCCGAGCAGACCTGGAGCGGGCCATCTCGATTTATCTGGAACGTGCCTACCCTGAGGGAACCGTTCCCGAGGCGGTGCGTCGACGCCTGGCCTGGCGAGAGGCCCCCGGCCCTGTTCCCTTGCACGACCGTCAGATTTTTGAGGCGTCGAGTTCCGGCCCTGAGGGATCGCCGATTTATGCGATCCGTCTTGGGAACGCAAGATATCCGCACATGAAGTTGCAGGTGCAGCCCTGGCCGTCGGATGCCGGGTTCTTGCTTTCGGTCAACTCGCACGATCAGGTTGCCCCGCCTGATCCGTCCTCGCCCGAGGCGGAGGCCTTTCGAGCCTTGCAGGCGGCCAATCAGAAGTACAAGGAGCAGATCGAGTCGGCGTGGGAGGCAGAGGGATTGCCTACGTTTCTCGGCTACCTCAAGCATTACATTCAGAATGAGGAAGCCAAGCTCGAGAACCCGAAACCCGCGATTCCTGAAGATCGTGCCTGACCCAGCGAGAGGGGTTTGGCATGCGACCTCAATCCCTCAGAGCAAGAGTTGATGCCGATAAGCTTACCCGGCCGTTCCCGAACGCCCCTTTTCTTGATCGGGAGGCTCCCGTTCAGGGCTCGGTTCTGATTCGTCTGGCAACGGGCGGGTAATGGGGTGTCGAGGGAGCTGGATCCGAAAGCGAGAACCCTGACCCGGCGTGCTTTCGAAGGATGCGAAGCCACCGTGCATCTCGGCGAAGGTGCGAACAAGGCTCAAGCCCAGTCCAATGCCGCGTTTGCCGAACTGGAAGTCTCCGGACGAGTGGTGCATGGTGTCGAACCCGGTGAAGAAGGGTTCGAAGACCAGGTCTTGTTCGTTCGGGTCGATGCCGACCCCCTCGTCGCAGACCTCGAAGGCCACGGCATCTTCCCCTTCCGGACCCGCCCAGACGCGGATTAGCCCCTGGTCCGGGGTAAACTTGATCGCGTTGATGACCAGATTGGAGAGGGCATCGGCCACCTTCCCCCGATCAACCTCCGCCACTCCAAGCTCGGGCTCCACCACCAGCTCGATCCGCTGCTGGCGGGCGTCGAGATACGGTTGAACATCGTCGATGACCTGGGAAACCAGCGAAGCAAGTTCGACCGGCTCGGCATCGAGCATGGGGGCCAGGCGATCGGCATGCAGGAGCTTGATCATCCGCTCGACCGTCGATGCCAGCCGACGGCCCGCGGCGAGAATGCGCTCGACCCAGCCGCTGGTCAGATCGTCCGGTTCCGCCGCGTTGCCCTGGGTCAATTTCCAGAGTTCGGCCATGCCAAGCACGATCGTGACCGGCGTGTTCAGCTCGTGGCTGGCCACTTCAATGAAGTTCGACTTCAGTCGGTTGGCCTCCTGCAATCGGAGGTTGGCCGCGCGGAGTTCTTCGATCAACCGTTGCTTCTCGACGATCAGATTGCGGTGCTCGACCGCCTGACGGATCACCGTGGCAAGTTCCTCCGGGTCCCACGGCTTGGCAATATATCGGAAGACATGCCCCTCGTTGATGGCGTCGATCACGGCTTTCAGGTCTGCGTAGCCGGTGATCAGCAGGCGGGTCGCCTCAGGACGAATCACTCGGGCCTGACTGAGAAACTCGACCCCCGTCATCTCCGGCATCCGCTGGTCGGACATGATGACGCTGACGGGTTCCCGACCAAGGATGTCCAGCGCCTCGGCTCCGCGGCTGGCGGTCAAGACCCGGTAATCGAGCCGGAACAGGTCGTAGAGCGATCGAAGCACTTCCGGCTCGTCATCGACGACCAGAAGCACGGGACGACTTCGTCCGGAGGCAGGAATCCGGCGCTGGGTGACGGCCTCGGCCACGGCTTTCACGCCTCCTGGCCGGCGCAGTGATCGGGAACCGCGTCGGGGGGGAATCGCTTGGTCAAGGTCACCTCGTTACCGGCCTCATTGTGCCGTAATTCATCGAGCATACCACGAGCAATGAGCAGGCCGAAGCCCCCCTCCCGCAATCCCATCCGCTGACGGACCTCCAGATGAGCCAGCGGATTGTCGCGGCAGGCGGCGTGCGGCAGCATGGCTTGATCGAAGCCCGAGCCCTGATCGCGGATGCAAATTTCGACCCGATCTTCAAAGACCCGATAACTGATTTCGACGGGCAGATCAACCTGCATGCGGTTACCCCACTCGATGGCGTTCTGCCCGATCTCCAGCACCGCTTGTTGCAGATGCTGAACCTGTTCGATCGTCAGGGGAGTCGCCCGGTAGAGCCCGACCAGAAAATCATTGACCTGCCGGAGAAACTTCGGAGCGCTATCAAGTTCGATCTGGATCTCTCCACGAATCCGTTCTCGGTCGGCCTTGCCTTGCCAGGAGAGGGCCTGATCGATGGCCTGATACAGGTCGCTCGGTCCGTAAGGCTTGGTCAAATACGAATTGGCACCCACCCGGAAGCCCAGGCGTCGGTGCGAGTCGCCATGCAGGGCCGTCACCATGATAATCGGCAAGCTCATGGTTTCGGGAGCCGATCGAATTTGTCGGCAGACCTCAAATCCATCGATGTCTGGCAGCATGAGGTCGAGCAACACGAAATCCGGCCGATGAATACGAACACAATCGACCCCAGATCGACCATCGAAGGCCATCCTCGGCTCGATCTGCCGAAGCCGCAGGAACGCCGCCGCCATCTCGGCCTGGTCCGGGTCATCCTCGACGATCAGGGCCGTCTCCATCGTCGATAAGACTCCGCAGGCACACCGGGTCGAGGGAACCTGCCCAGTGGACGGGTCCCCAAGGCTTGACACAGGGGCGGCTTGAGCCGAGCACCAGGGCTCCACGCCGTTTCGCCGCCGAACCGATCCGAAATCCATGGTGCATCGTTCACCGGATTTCGGCCGTAGAGGTCCGATCGGACTCGATACGATCGTAACACTTCTTGATCGATCTGCGGAACAGAACGAAGGTGCTCATCATTGCGATCTCTTGGAAATCGTATGCCGACCGGTCTGGCGAGTCTAGCCTTGAACGTTCCGCCGATGACGGTCGGCCCTTGAGGTTGCGCAGACGCCCAGGCAAGGCGATCTTCTCCTCATGTCCGGCGAGAGTCGACGGACGGTTCCGTTCCGGTCGCATCATTGAGATGCGGAACCCCTCCGTTGATGCGCAAGCTATCGGTCTTCCTCGCGTGGATCAAGAGGCCAGGCGAGCGTGTCGGACCGATCGCCGGTCAGTCTCGCCGAGAGGGACGAGGCCCACTGCTCACCGGGCCGGGAGGTTGACGATCCGGTTCGGCGGGAGGAGTGCCTTCGAAGGGATCGGGGGCTGTCTCGATCCGCTCGGTCGATTCGGGCAAGGCCCCTAGCGTCGGGCTGGTCGGTGAAACCGGGGCTCCAGGTTGCTCGGCTCGTTCAATCCGGAGATCGTCAAAGAAGACCTCGCCACTCGTCGCCGCCAGGCCGAGCGTCACAGTCAGTTCGCCATCCTCGGGGGCTCTCCGGTAGAGCACGACCCGACGCCACTCGGGCAGCGCCGAGTACTGCCGATACTGCATCAACTCTCCGCCGATCGAATCCCGGATGATCACCCCGCCACCACTGCCGGCGGCCTGGAACACAGGCATTTTCACCAGCACTGAGATCCGGAGGAACTCGTGCTGTCGAACCGCGATCGGTGGCGTCTGAATGGCCACCGTCGGTCGGTCCTGAACGGGTGAAAACGCCTCGATCGACTCCCCCTCGGCCGGCTGGACTCGCAAGTGAAGCAACCGCTCACTTCCACGAACATTGGTGGTCGGATCGGCCTCGATGTCAATCAAGCCTTCCAGGCCGGGAACTTCGTAGCCGACACTGGTCCATCCCTCTCGAACGTAGAGGGCGGGATCGGCCTCCTCGAATTCGCCGCTCGGCAAGAGATTCCGGCCGAACGGATAGGTCCGGATCGTGCTTGTCCAGAACAGTTCCAGCTGAGGCAAGGTATTAAAGCACATCAAGGGCGGGGCAGAGATGGGCGTAAGCTCGAGTTTCACCTCGGGATCATGGGCGAATACGGTGGACTCTTTCAGGTCTTTCAAGGCTCGGACATGGTGCTGCTTCATCAAGATCTGAAGCGGTCGGACCACGCGGCGAGCATTGGCGAAGGCGGTTCCGGCTTCCCCTCGCGACAGGCCCGCGCGGGCGGCCCGAAGCTGTTCCTCTGCAATCGCGAGCAGCGCCTCGCTCCCTTCCACGTCGAAACCGTCGAGCACCAGTTGCGAGTGTGTTTCGACAATGGCTTGCTGTTGCAGTTCGGCCTGTTCGATCGCAAGTTGTGCCGCGATGGGGGCCCACGAAGCGATCGTCTGTTCGAGCTGACGGACCAAATCGGTGTTGGGGGTGAGCAGGACCCAGGCCGTTGCACCGAAGTCGGTCAACCGCAGCTCGATTCCCCCCGGAACCCGCTTCCGGTCAAGGTTCCGGACACCCCCAAGCGTGATTTCCCAGGCGGAGACGTTCGTGTGCCCGGGGACCGTGAATCGCACTTCCTTCTGGGCGAGCTGACCGGGAACCCACTGAGCATCCCGATCCAGGTTGCTGACCAGAAGCAAGGTTCCTCGGCGATCGGGAGTGGTGAACCCAACCGCCTGAATGTGGCTGAGCGCCGCAACTTCATCTTTTTGCGGGGAATCGCGTCGGTTGTAGTTTTCTTCAATCGGCCTGCCTGTCTCGATGCCCAACGGGGGGTAGACGTTGTAGGAATGGATGGTTCCCACGTTCCGCGCGAGAATTTCCTGAAACAGATCGATCTCGGCGTTGAGCAGTTGAAGCTCGATCAATCGGGCTCGGCCCGAGGTTCGCGTCAGCTCGGCGTCTCCGCGGAAGCCGATTCCCCTGTATCCGGCCGAAAGCGCGGCTGCCGTGGCAATCCGGATTTGCTCGGGCAGGATCTGCGGACGCCCCCACGACGGCGGCGGGTCGGACCCGTAAATGGCCCGCTGGAACTCGGGGGGAGCCGACGCGGGAATCCAGGTCCAGAAGAGCGCCTCAACATTCGTCAAGCCGGTCAGGTCGCGCCGCTGGGTCAGGTAGTTGAAGTAATGAATCGGGTGGGTCATGGTCCCCCAGGGAGTCCCGTGAGCCCCGACCAGGTCCATGCGTCCGGGGCGGCTCGTATACAGGGCAAGCTCCCCGGCCACGTCACCGGTCGTCAGGTTCGAAACTCCCACTGCAGCGTTGGGGGCCTGCACGGAATCGACGGCCTCCCGAACCCGCTTCAAGGTCTCCTGGCGGCTGCTCCAAAGGTTCTGGCCACCCAGATTCTCACCCAGGTGCCAGAAGGCGACCGCCTCTCGTCTGGGGTAGGAGTCAATGGCTGAAGCGAGCGTTGCCGCATCGGCCGCGCCAAGCAGCGAATCGCCGAGCATCGGCATCAGGAGCATTCCGGAGTCAACGGCACGATTCACGATCTCGACTGAGGTTCCCGGTCGTACGGCGAAGACGTCGAACCCAAACCGTCGGAGTTCCTCGGGAGAGGCTCCCGGAGCGTCGATGATCGTTGGCAGCCAGGGGAAATAGGCCCGCAACGGTTCGTCGAGTAACTCCAGGCGATTTCGGTTGAACCGGATTCGGCCGTCGGCAAGGGCCGGATTGTCGCTGGGAGATGAGAGGTCGGGACCAAGCTCCTCCGCACCGTCCGGACTGTCCGAGGCAAATCCGATCGGAGGATCGATCCGATCCGCCAACAGTTCGGGATCCACCGGGGCGATGCGAAGGGCATCAACCATCACCTCCGACTCTCCCGCACCGCCGTAGAGATTGAGGACGATCCGATCGAGGTAGGCTCCCTCCATCTCGACCTTTTGATTGGTCTTGAGCCGGAGAATCCGGGCCTGACGTTCGACGTTCGAGGGCAGTTCGCGGAGTTCGAGGCGTCGCCAACGCCCCGATTCCTCATAGAGCGTGCCGCCGACGTTGACGTAGAACGGCTGACCGGTTTCCGGGTCGAGGTCGTTCGGCAGGACCACTCGCCCAATGATCTGGACGCCGGGCCGGTTCGACCTCACATAGATCGAGGCCCGTAGGTCCTCGGTGATCGGGAGCTTCGGCAGGGGATAACTCGCATAAACACCACTGCCAGGACCTGCCACGAATTGAAATCGCTCGCTCGATCCCTCGAACGCCCCTTCGCTCGTCCGGTCGTGGACCCGAATCTGTAACGGGGCGTCGGCCGCTTCCTGTCGGAAGGCAACCCCATCCTCCTCGAAGTCCTCGGCCAGGGCGCTGATGGTCTGGCTGGGCGACTCCTCCATCGGTTCGGGAGGATCGACGCGAGAGGATTCCGGGGCGACCGGAGCGCGACGCTGGGTTGGCACCGGGGCCTCGGCGGGGCGATCGCGTGCTTCCCCTTCGATCGTTGGAGCGGGGACCGGCAGATCGGGCAATTCCAGGCTGGGAGGCTCGGGCACTTCGAACGTCTGAGCAACCGAAACGGAGGCTCCCGTCATCACCAGAGTCATCAGGAACGCCAGGCGGACCCCACTTCGCACGGTCCACTCAACGTTCCTTGGCCGATTGCCAACGACCGGGAGTGCCTGCCGCGAATCGCTCCCGAGGGAATCGCTCATGACTCCGGGCCTCCCTGCCAGGAAATCGTCCATCTTCGGCCTGCTCCCCGATCCTCCGGAGGCGGCATGACGACCCAGGAACGCCCTCGTCGAGGCCATGAACGCTGCCGATCCGTCCATCACCGAGGAGAGACTTTGCGCCGCGAGCGTTCGAACATTCCCCGCGGGTTCCTGGATCGTCACACAATGTCGCGAGACGCAAGTTACTCTCGGTTCTCGTTGTCGAGAAGGCCAGTTTTTCCCGGTTGCTGGTCGTGCGAGATTCTCCGACGGAGCCACTCCAGAACAACCCGGCCGACATCCTCAAGCGCTCGGGCATCGCATGCGTCGGGGAGGTCGTCGAGCGTGTGCCACTGGGGATAATCGAGATCAACCAGGGCGATTGCGGGAACCCCGACACTGAGCAACGGCAGGTGGTCGTCCTCAACGTAATGGCCCCAATCGTCGGAGAAGTGCGGTGTTCCGCGATTTCGGGCAATCTCCCAGAGGTCTTCCGTTAACCAGGTTGCGTAATCCCTTCCAAATCCTTCCCGACACAAACGCATCGCCCGACCCGCGATCATGTCGAGGATCACGGCCGCCGCGTAGCTAGGACCCCCTGCCCGCTCCTGATGCCTGGCTCGGAGGGCGAATTCTCGGGAGCCGAGGCAGTAGTCGCCCACTTCGTCGAAAACAAGCTCTTCCGCATCGAACATCACCAGATCGACTCCCGCCGATCCGGGCAGTTCGGTCAGATGCCTCGCCAGTTCCATCAACGCCGCCACGCCCGAGGCACCGTCGTTCGCCCCCAGGAATGGGCCAAGTCGCCGGGCAGGATCACGTTCCCGGTCTGCCCTGGGTCGGGTATCGCCGTGCGCGCCGATGAGGACGCGCTCCTGCCGTTCCGGCCTCCAGGAACCGACCAGATTCGCCAGTCGGACCGTCTCCCTTGAGAGCGGGTGAACCCCTTGAAACTCCTGAATGCCCACCTCGGCTCCACATGCTCGAAACGCGTTGCCCACGATCTGCCGCTGCTGCTCCATGGCGTCCGATCCTGCCGGCCGTGGACCAAGGTCGCAAAGCCGGATCAGATCGGTCATGGCTCGATCACCATCGAAGCGGTCGGCATAAGTCGAAGGATTCATGGTTCAACGAATTCCAGCTCGACCCCTTTGAGATCCATCACTCCGCCCCCCGGAACCTCGACCGCGCGGAGTGAGAGAAGTTGCCGACCGGCCTTGAGCGGGAGCAAACCCATCGGTAGATCGTTCCAGACCTTCTCATAGGCTTCTCCTCGCCAGTGCCCTTGCTCGTTGAGCGAGCCGCGCGGGACGCGGTCGGGGCTGGGAATGGGATCGGGATCGTGTTCGCTGGCGAGAACCCCCTCGACCGACTGACCATTGGCCTCGGCCACGATGCGCGCTCCCAGGTTGGCCGACGGAGCCGTGTAGTGCAGGGTGACCTGGTATTTGCCTGGCTGGAGTACATCGAGATCAAACCGGATGCTCTGATCCGTACGGGTCCAGTCGGTGAGCCAGTCGTTGGCGTAGCCGTGCGTGGCCCACCAGCGGATTCCCCCCTCGAAGGTGGCGTCGGGGCCGAGTAAGGTCGTCCTGGGGCGGTCGGGATGGCCAACCGGCACCGGAAAGACACCGTTCCAGTCCTGGGTCACCTCGGCGAACCAGGAATCATAAGCGTTGGCCAGTGTCCGCGTTTGTTCCGGATGTTCGGCGGCGATGTTGTGCTGCTGACCGGGATCGGCCACCAGGTCGTAGAGCTGCTCGGAATCGCGCTCGCGGACGTAGCGGAATCGCTGGGTCCGGACTGAACCGGGCAATGGTGAGCCATCCTCGGGAATCGGACGGCACTGGTTGGTAAAGAGCATCCGATCGGGCCAATCGGGCTCGAATCCGTCGAGTAACGGAATGAGGCTTACTCCATCGAAGTCCACTCCCTCGGGCGGTTCGACCCCGCAGAGGTCCAGAATGGTCGGCATCACGTCGATGTGGGCGGCAATCTGCGAGACGGTTGTTCCAGGGGTCAATGTTCCTGGCCAGCGGAGAAACATCGGAACGCGCGTTCCTCCCTCGTGGATGCTTCCCTTGCGTCCTCGCATCCCGCCGTTATAGCGATCGGTGTTCGGGCCGTTGTCGGAGAGGAACACCACGATCGTCTCATCAGCCAGTTCCAGCGCGTCGAGCGTGGCCAGAAGTCTCGCGATGTTCGCGTCAACCTGCTCGGTCATGGCATAGACGGAGGCAAGTTTGGGGTCGAGCCCTTGATTGGCATACTTCTGAAAGAACGCGTCGGGAACCTGATCGGGGCTATGCGGGACGTTGTACGGGATGTAGCAGAAGAAGGGCTGATCGTGGTGTTGCCTGAGGAAATCGATCGCGGCATCGGTGAGGATGTCGCTGATATAACCCTCGGGCTGGATCGGTCGGCCATTGCGTTCCAGCAATGGATTGAAATAGTTGTTCAGGTGCCCACCGCAGAATCCGAGGAACTCGTCGAACCCCTGGCCGTTTGGGTGCATGGGGTAGTGAGCACCGTTGTGCCACTTCCCGAAACATCCGGTGGCATAACCGGCAGCTCGCAGAGCTTCGGCGAGCGTGATCTCCTCACTTCGCATGGACTCCAGGCGATGCGTGACCCAGACGGTTCCGGTGCGGAGATGATCCCGTCCTGTCAGCAGGCTTGCTCGTGTGGGAGCGCAGACGGGGCTGACGAAGAACCGATCGAAACGCACCCCTTGACCGGCCAAAGCGTCGAGTGTCGGCGTGTCGATTGCAGGGTTACCGTGGCAGCGAACGTCGCCCCAACCCTGGTCGTCGGTGAGAATCATCAGCACGTTCGGCCGTCTCGGTGAGTCGTCGGCCGCGCCTGGTCCCGCCGTCAGTGCCACGAGTGCGGTGATCATCGGCAAGGCACTGCATCGGAGGTGGTCGCGCATTGGTCGGCTCCGGGATCAGCGATCGGTCATGATCGACGGGTACTCACGAATCAACTGGTCCAGTCGCTCCAGAGGAAGGCCGACCACATTCGACCAGCTTCCTGAGGTCACGGAGACAATCGGGTCGTCATCCTGCACGCCGTAGGCACCGGCCTTGCCGACCCATCGGTCGGAGTCGAGATGGGCCAGGCGTTCGTCGTCGGTCATCTCGCGGACGTGGACGAGACTGGTCTCGACGGCTCCGACCCATTCCCGGCGATCCGCTCGATAAAGACAGAGGCCGGTCAAGATGGCCACCTCACGTCCTTCCTGAGCGCGGATCATCCGCTCGGCGTCCTGGCGATCGAGCGGCTTGTTGAGCAAGCGACCGTCGAGGGCACACGTCGTGTCGGCGGCGAGAATCAGGCCCGAACCGCGACGAGAGGCGACGGCATGAGCCTTCCGCCAGGCCAGCTCGGCGACGTAGGCTGCCGCGTCGACCGGCCCTTCGGGCTCCAGTTCCTCGACCCCGGAGGGATCGACCTCGATCGAGTATCCGGCCTCGGTCAGCAGTTGCCGGCGTCGGGGGGATGCACTGGCGAGGATCAATCGCATGGTTCGAGGTTTACTCCGGGGGTTCGAGGAGCGTGGAGAGAGACGAATCAAACCTGTTCCGGAATCCCGAACGGTTCGCGATACGATCGACGAGTTAGACTCTGAGCCTCGGAATCGTTGAGAATTTCCTCGGTCTGCGGGTCGAGTGTGAGAAACCCTCGGCCGGTTCGAGCCGTGATGTTGATCAGGTGGGCCAGCGCCGCGGAGTGGTGCCCTTCCTCAATATCGGCATGGGGACGGCGGCCGGAGGCGATCGCGTCGAGGAAGTCCTCGAAGTGGTGGCGATCGGAAAACGGTTCGGACTCAACCGGCACCTGGTCGTTCCCTTCAAACAATCGCCAACCGGATCGGCCAATCTCGATGCGTCCCTTCGTGCCGTAGAAGATCACGCCATTTTCGAATCCGCTCTGAACGTAGGGGGACCAGTCGCGCTGCTCGTAGACGAGAATGGCCGAGGTGTCCGGGAAGGTGAACGTGGCGAAGGCGGTATCGGGGGTCTCCCAGTGCGAGTTGACCGCCTTGAAGGCGGTACAGGAGACGGTGCTGGGCATTCCAACCCTGAGCCCCCAGCGGGCGATATCCAGGTCGTGAACGCCGTCGTTGCCCACATCGCCCGTCCCATAATCCCACTGCCAGTGCCAACTGTAGTGGAACCGATTCGGGTTGAAGGGCCGCTCGGGAGCCGGGCCGAGCCAGAGGTTGTAATCGACCCCCTGGGGCGGCGGGCCGTCCTCGGCCTCCGGAAGATCGGGGCGATACTGGCTGTTCCAGGCTTTCGCCTGGAGCACCGTGCCGATCCGTCCCGAGGGAAGAACCTCCTCGATCACATGGCGATAATGCGGCGTGCTGCGACTTTGGGTGCCGACCTGGACGACGCGGTCGTACTTCCGAGCCGCCTCGATCATCTTCTGGCCTTCCCAGAGGGTGTGGGAGGCGGGCTTTTCCACATAGACATGCTTGCCGGCCTGGCACGCCTTGACGGTCGCCGGAGCGTGCCAGTGGTCGGGAGCGCCGATGACGAGAGCATCAACTGACGGATCGTCGAGAATCCGACGGAAGTCGGTTTCGGTCTTCGGCTCAGAGCCCTGCCGCTCGGCAATCGCCGGAACCGCCTGACCGAACAGGTTCGTATCCACGTCAATCAGGTGGGTGACCTGCGCTCCCGGCATCGCCGCGAAGCTCTGGGCGAGCCCGCCACCGCGGCCCCGGATGCCCATCACGGCCAGGTTCACGCGATCGGAGGGGGCGGCCTTGCCCGATCGGCCTGGCAAAAGGGTCAGGCCGGCGGCGATCGCGGCCCCGGATTGTCCGAGGAAGGCGCGGCGGTTCGACTCGGTCATGGCTCGGGCTCCGTGTTCGAGAGAGGGTAACGATTCCGGCGCGATTCAACGGTTGATCATCGGGTCATTGTGCGTCTTGGATCGAGCATCGTTCATGGGTTGTGGTCGCGTCGCTGGATGTGACGCTCTCGCATCGTAACCCGTCCGGCGCGTGGGCTCCAGCGGTGGGACTGGCTTGCCGACTGGGAGTCGTCGCGACTAGCCTGGTAAGATCGGTTCGACGCTCCAGACGACCCAGCCCCTCGACCCCGCGGCGTTGCCATGCGAGACGTTCTTGCTCAACTGACCCGTCTGCTCGACCACGGCCAAGAGGCCTTGCTCTGTCAGGTGGTCGAGACAAAAGGGTCGACCCCTCAAAAAGCCGGCGCTCTGATGCTGGTCGATCCCAGCGGTGGACAGGTCGGCACGCTTGGCGGTGGTTGTGTCGAGAACGAGGTCAAGCAGAAAGCCTTGCGGCGTCTTGGCCAGTCGGGCGCGGATCGTCACACCTTCGTGCTCGATCATGATTACGCCTGGGCTGACGGCCTGATTTGTGGCGGCAAGATGGTCATCCTGGCCGAGGCCTTTCGAGGGCCGGAGGCCGCCGCCTACTTCCTCGCCTATCGAAATCTGCTTGATGCCGGGCTCGGTCTGGTCGAAGCGGTGGCGATCGATCCCGAGCGATGCGGGGCCGACGTGATCGGGGCTCGCTGGTTATTTGGGCCGGATGCGGAACTCGTCGCCAGCCTGCCGAATCGCGAACCACCCGGGGCCGTTGCCAATTTGGTTGAACCGATCGACCGCCGTCCGAGGCTCGCGTCCACCCGAGGGGTCGCGACTCTTCCGGTATTGCCCCGGATTCGCCTGGTGGTCGTCGGTGCCGGGCATGTTGGCCAGGCCGTGGCGAAGCTCGCCGCGGAAGCCGACTTCGATGTGACGATCGTTGACGACCGCGCTCAGTATGCCAACCCTGAGCGGTTCCCGATGGCCGATCAGATCCTCGTCGGTCCCATGGACGAGGTCCTCCCCGCCCTCGAAACGACACCTCATACGTATGCTCTGATTGTGACGCGAGGGCACGGCCACGACCAGGAGGCCCTGTTTCACCTCGCTCCCACGACGGCGGCTTATGTGGGACTGATCGGAAGCAAGCGGAAGATTCGCCTGATTTTCGATGGATTGCGCGAGCAAGGGGTCGCCGAGGAGCACCTTGCCCGCGTGACGGCTCCGATCGGCATGCCAATCGGTTCGCAAACGGTCCCGGAAATCGCGATCAGTGTGGTCGCGCAGCTCATCGCGCGACGGAATCTCGGACCGGAGGCGGTGACGACCAATCCCTTTGCTCGGGTCGAGTCGGAGGATGCTCCTGAGGCGGTTGGCTCGTGATTGTTGCGCTGGTTCCCTCGGCCGGTCAAAGCCGCCGGATGGGCCGACCCAAGCTCACCCTGCCCCTTCTCGAAGGTGAGGTGGTGATCGCTCGGGTTGTCTCGGCCTTGCGATCCGGTGGAGCCGATCGGGTCCTGGTGATCGCGCCTCCCCCCAATGAGCCGGGCTCGGCCGAGCTACTCGATCAGGCGAAAAAGGTGGGCGCAGAAACCCTGGAACTGCCCGGCACCACTCCCGACATGAGGGCCACGGTCGAGGCGGGTCTCGATCTCCTGGAAACCGGCCCCCTGCCCTCGTCGGTCCTCATCTGTCCGGGCGACAGCGTCGGGCTGACTCCCGCTCTGGTCGCTGCGGTGGTCGATCGGATGCGAAGCGATCCCGGGTCGATCGTCGTCCCGGTCTTCAACGCGCGACGGGGGCACCCGCTCGGCCTGCCCTGGCGGCTTGCGTGTGCGATTCGGGAGCTTCCACCCGAGGTCGGTATCAACGCGCTGCGCGAGCGGTATGCCGATCGGGTGGTCCTGCTCGATGTGACCGAACCGGGAGCGACGGAAGATCTCGACACCCCGGAGGACTACCGCAGGTGGAACCCCAACTCCGGACCTGGGTAAGCAATGGACCTCATTCGAGGGTCGGTGGCTTCTCGACGGTCTGGACGCTCCCACCACCAAATCCCAGGAGCTGGAACAGCAGCCCGATCCCCAGGGCCAGCCCCATCAACAAGCTCCCGGTGACGAGCGTGGTCACAAGCCCGCCGGACCACAGCGTCATCTCGTTGCTCCCGACATCAAAATTCGGATCGGCCAGGCCGAGGGTCGTCGAGACCATCAAGCCGATCGAGCCGGCAATGAACTGCGGAATCGCAATGACCTGGGTGATCGCGACGGCCACTCCGCCGGCCGTCAGGGCCAGGGCGATTCGGTAGGACCGCTGACAGAAGAGGCCTCCGACCAGCCCAAGCGCCACGGTCCCCACGGTCATCCCGATGCGGGCGTTCCCCTCGGTCAACGCGCTTCCGAACATCACCGGGATCGGAAGGTTCACGAGAAAGACGATCACCCAGCCGACCAGCAGACCGGGAGTTCCCTTGCGAGGTCGGGAGAGATCGGCTGGCCGATCGATCATGGGGCTTTCAGGAGCCAGGTAGGGGTTTGAGGCGTCGGACACAGGGCAGCTCCGTATCGGGAGACTGTTGAGGGTGGATTCGAATGGCCTGGAACCGTTGCCGTCATCGGATCATTTGGGTCGCCAGCCCTCGCCAGCGAGGAGGCGTAAGGACCAACAACAGCACACCGAGGCTGAACGCCAGTTTCATCAGGAGGAGCCCTGTCACCAGGCAGATGCAGAGGCCGGCAGACCAGGTCGTGACCTGGCCCGGCTGGGGAGAGATGCCCACCGCGAACGTCAGCCAGAGGGCGATAAACCCCGCGATCCCGTGCAAAATGGGCACCACCTGAAACAGAGCGATCCCGAAACCCCCGAGGATCATCGTCAGACCCACTCGTTCCGAAATCAAACAGATGAGCACGCCCAGGATGCCCAGTCCCACCAGCCCCATCAGGACACCGAGCCAGGCATCGCCGCCCGACTGATGCAAGGTGACCACAATTGCGAGCGGAAGATTCAGCAAAAAGACCGCCGCGGCTCCAAGAAGCCGACGCTCGAACCGAGCACGGCCTCGGGGGCGATCGTTCAGGTTGCTCCGAGGTGCATCGTAGGGGTTCGAGCCGTCCACCACGGAGGCAATCCTTCCTGGGGAAGTCGGCGACCGATCGGTCGGAGATGGGAGGCGGTTCGAGCGATCAGGACCCCGAACGCCCTTCGATCCATCGTACCGAACTCTCGAGCAGCGAAACCACCCGGAGCAAGTGATTGGCTGCGGAATGGTCTTGTTCAGACGGATTCCCTCTCCGCGCATCAGGTGGTCCGTCTGGTACGATCACCGAAGCCGGCACAAGGTTTCGGAATGCGACTCAAAATGTTTGGAGCCAGGCGACGAACATTCCTGCAATCCGGCCAAAGTTCCCTGGAGGAAGAAGGATGGGCACCCCATGAACGACGACTCCTTGCCCGACACCCAGGCGGAGCCGATCGCGACGAAGTCGCTCGGATACTTGAATCTCGTGTTCGGTTCGCTCTTCTTGCTTGCGGTGCTCTATGAGTCGGGCGTCGTTCTGGCAATGCCCACGTTTGGCCGCCTGATGACCTGGGCTCAGAGTCAGCAGCAACAGCAACGCGATGCCCAGTGGTCTGCCCGTCGAGAGCAGTTTCAAGCACGGCTGGCAGCCGCGGAATCGGACGAGGAACGTGAGGTCATCGCGGCCGAACAGGAGGTGTTCACCTTGAGCGACATGAGCGACCCTGCATGGTTTGGCTTCAGCATGAGCTTTCTTGACGATCCTTCGCTTCGAACCGGTGTGATGGCCAAACTCGGGGTCATGTCGGTCTTGAATGGGCTCTTGATCGCCTCGGGCATCGGGTTGATTCGCCTGAGACGATGGGGGCGATCGATCGCCAGGCTCTCGGCAGCGTTGATGCTCCCCGCCATTCTCGGTTTTGCCCTCGCTTCGGTCCAACTGGCTCCTGGAATGGCCGAGCGCTGGACGGCCGAACTGCGCGAATCGATGTTCCCTCCCATGCCGGATGACGATGAGACGGCCGCGATCGACGCCGAACTGACGCTCTATGAACAGGGAATGAGTCAGTTGTTCATGGCAGTGTTGGTTGGGACGAACGGAGTGCTTGGCGTTTACCCGATCATTGTTCTGGTGGTTGCGTCTCGACCCGGGGTCAGGCAAGCGGTTGCAGGGCGATCGGCCCGCGCCGAGGGTCAGTGAAGTTCGGATTCCCCTGTCCAATCCCCAGTGTCGACCCACACGAGGCAAGCGGAACGATGAGTGAACCACGGAGCAATGCCCCGATCCGACCGAGACCGAAACCGTTGACGGTGATCGGCTTGTTGAACCTGCTCTTCGGAGCGGTTCTGGTGGCGGTGGCCTGGAGTATGCTGGGAGGGATGGCCTTCAACAGGATGACGGTCGAGCCGTATGAGGGCTTGAAACGAGCCCTCATGCTCCAGGCGGAACGCGAGCATCGGGAGGTCATGGCTACTCTGGCGGAGCGAGAAGCCGCCGCGCAATCGGAAGATGCCCGGCAAGTCTTTCATAATGAGCGCGAACGGAGGGCCTCCCTTGGTCCGAAGCTGCCGCCAGGGTCCGAGCTGATGATGATGGGCAGCCAGATGCAGTCGTTCGGCACATGGTCGGTCGTCAGCTCGGCCAGTTCCCTGGGTATCAATGTGTTGATGATCGTTGCGGGGGCCGGCCTCCTGCAACGTGTGGAATGGGGACGACGGCTGAGCCTCTGGGTCGCCGGAATCAAACTGGCACGCCTCCTGATCTTGCAAACCGTCTTTGTGGTCTTCGTGGTCCCCTCGTTCGCAAGACAATTGGGCAAGGCGGTGGAGGAGACCATGACGATCCAGGGCAGGGGCATGCCCGCGGGAATGCCCAACATGACGCAGCTTTATGCCGGGATCTACACCGTCATGGGAATTGGCATGCTGATCCTGGGGGCGATTTATCCCATCGTGATGCTCGTTCTGCTGAACCGACCCGGAGTCAAGGCGGCCAGCCTCCCGGCCGAGGTCAGAGCCAGTCAGATCATGCTTGAGGCGGGGCGAGGCCGATGAGAGGGGCAAGCGAAGCCTGGCTCGGCCCGCTGGTTGGACCGGAGTGTCGCAGAGCGATTGCCAAGGGGTGGCTCTTTCTGGCTCGAGGCGGCGCGGCGCTCCTCTCAGCGACGATCGCCCTGGCGATCCTCTGGTGGTGGTGGATCAACTGGAACGAGGCGGCCGATCCTGACTTCTCACCCTATCGCGCCTTGCGAGCAGGCTTGACGCTGCTGATCGGGCTGGCCACGACCGTCGCGCTGGTCTTCGGGCCGGCAGTGGTTGCGGGAAGCCTCAGCGGCGAGCAAGAGCGGGGATCGATGGGCCTCTTGCTCACGACCCGCGTCTCCGCGCTGGAGATCGTAATCGGACGGCTGGCGGGTCGTCTGACCCAGGTGTGGGTCGTCTTGCTGGCCATGCTTCCGCCAATGCTCCTGCTCGGCTTCCTTTCGGCAATGCGCCCGAGCCTTCTCGGAGTCATGTTCCTCTACGGACCTGGGCTGGCCCTGGGGGCCTCGGGCCTGACCGCGGGTGTGGCGGTTCTGTCTCGAAGGGGGCGCGATGCCCTGCTCGGCTCCTACGCCATTGGCCTGGCCTTGCTTCTCACGCCCCTGCTCGCCGATCTGGTCCGGTCGGGGGGAATCACTGAGCTGGCCCCGCTCAATCCCTTCGGGGCCGTTGTCCCATTAGTCTGGCAAGAGGATGCCGGACCTGCACTCAGGTCCTTGGGGTCCTGGCTGACGATGGGGGGCCTTGGAGCGGTCGTGGCGGTGGTCTTCCTGAGGCCCAGGAGTCTGCGATGGCTTGACGGCTCGGCCGGGCGGTTCGGGGCAGGGTGGAGGGTAAAGCGGCGGCGGGTCAAGCCGATGGGTGATCGGCCCATGCTCTGGAAAGAGATCTTTATCGAACGGCGAAACAGCCTCGGGGGACTCGGCAAGTGGCTCGGAGCCCTGGCCGTGCTCTATCTCGTGCTGGCGAGTGTGACCCTGGCCGGTCTGTATCTCGACGCCCTGGTGCGGCAGACGTCGATGGAGGTGTCGTCAACGCGGCTCGTCTGGTTTCAACGAGCAATCGTCGATACGGCTCCCTGGTTCAGCCTCTTTCTCGCCTGGGCCGTCGGCCTTCGGGCGGCGGTGGCGATTGCCTCGGAGCGCGAGCGAGGGACCTGGGACGCTCTGCTCACCAGCCCGCTCGAAGGCTCGGAGATCGTGGCGGGCAAGCTGATCGGCAGTTTACACGCCTTGCGCTGGCTGATTCTGGCCATGCTCCTGGCGTGGTCGCTCGCGCTCGGAATCGGTGCGATGGAGCCGGGCGCCTATGTCATCCAGCTCACCTCGACCCTCGTCGTGATGACGTTCATGGCCGCGGTCGGGGTCCGGGTCTCGCTCGGAGCGTCTAGCGTGACGACCGCGATGGCTTTGACGATCGGCGCCTGGCTGTCCGCCTGGGCGGGGCTCGCGCTCCTGGCGCTGCTGGGCGTCGGGATTGTGGCGCTCGGCTTGTTCCTGGCGTGGTTGATTGCCGATCGCTTCGGCCTGACGACAAGCCCGACCCCCTGGTTCCCCCTGGACTTCGCCACGTCGTTTACGATCGTTCGGCTCGCACTCTATGCGGTGGTGACGGCGGTGGTGGTGATCGAGTCTCGGACGCGGTTTGATCGGCTGGCCGGTCGCATCGTGCCGGGAGAGGCATGGATCCCTGACGACTGGGTCGAGGTGGCTCGCGTTGAGCCCGGTTCGGCGGAGCGACTCGCGCCGGCGGCTCTCGACCGATCCTCGGCTCCCAGAGATCCGCACCCCGAAGACGAAGCCGTTCGTCCGCCTCGGTCCTGACGCAATCCGCGGCGCCAGGCGGGGCAACACCGGATCACCGGCAATCACCGACCTGGCGCTTCGGAGGGGGAGGACGGTTCGGCGACGGGCTCCTGAGGCTTGACCGGCGTGAAGATCAAGGTGACGAAGTCGCCCAGGGGAGGAAGCACCGGCGTATTGGCCACGTAATTCAGGGCCTGGTCGTCGGCGGTGCTGGCAATCGGTAGGTCAAGGATCGCCTCTGGAAAGTTGGCGACAGTAATCAGGTCGCCCCCATCGGCGGCGTAGAGCGGCTGCTCAAGCCCCGGCCGATCGATTTCCATGCTGCCGGCGAACACCCAGTGATGCTTCAGCGATTCCCCCGTCTGTTCGTTCTGGACGAACGTGCGAGCGTCAGCCGATCGGGGTTGGTTGTCCTCGACCCATTCGACGGTGATGGCGATTTCCGGTCCGGCCGCCGGGGCAAATTCCGGACGATACCGCACCGGGTGGCCGGGCTCGACCCCGGTGAGGATCAGGCCGGCGTGAATCAGGCGAGGAGTGGCCCGGGTGGCAAGGATCGACTCGTGCTCCTTCGAGTGCCGCAGGCAAAGCAAGTGCTCAAGGAACCCTTCTCGGCGCACGACCTGGGCCCGAAGGATCAGGCGTCTCGACTCGGGATCGAACCAGAGTGCCGGGCCGAGCGGGCGATACGATTCGGGGGCCTGGAACGAGTCGTCCTGCGGAGCATCGACGGGGAGCTGAACCGGGCTGGGAGCGATCAGGACGAGTCCGACGAGCCAGGGAGCGATCATGGGAGCAATTCCTCGATCTCGAAAGGTCGGTCGGAAAGGTGGGCCTGATCGGAGGCAGAGGAGGTCTTGAAGCGTCAAATCCAGGCTATCGACCGACTCTGCAAATGAAAAGAGCCGCCGGGGAATGATCCCCGACGGCCCTCGTCGCGTTTGGGAAGAAAGGTTGGCGGGAGGGCCGGGCCGCATCGAGGTGAGGCGGCCCGATCAGCCCGGCCCGCGGGCGGGCGACGGATCGTTCGATCAGAGGCCCGGAATCGGGACAGCCGGGATGCCCAGCCGTTCCTCTTCCTCCTCGAGGATGATGATCCGAGGCGTGACCATCAGCATGAGGCTGTCCGTGGTTCGGCCGATGCCGATGTTGCGGAACAGGCGGTTGATGGTCGGAATCTTCGAGAGGACCGGCGTGCCGAACTCCAGCCGCTGCTCGGTCAGCCGCTTGATGCCGCCGAGGAGCACCGTGCCACCGTCGGGAACCGTCACCGTCGTCATGACGAAGGTGTTGGAGACGATCGGCAGCTGGAGGGTCGATTGCAGGTCAGCCGCACCGCCGCCCAGGCCACCGCCGCCGACCGCACCCGCACCGAAGGTGAAGGTTTGCACGTCGGAGAGCACCTGGAAGAACGGCGAGAGGGTCAGTCGGACGTAGCGACGGTCCGCCGTGACGACCGGGGTCACCTGCAGGGTCACACCGTCCTGGATCGGCGAAATCTGCGGCTGGAAGGCGACGGCACCCGCGTTGACCACCGGCGTCAGGCCGGTGACGAGGAACCGCTGTGTCTGGTCACCGATGGTCGCCGACGCACCGTTGAAGGTGGTGACCTTCGGAGCCTGCACCACGTTGGCCCGCGTGTTCTGCTGGACCGCCGTGAGGAACAGGTAGACTTCCAGGTCGCTGAGGAAGGCGATACCGAAATTCGTCCCTGCGTTCAGGTTGCCGAGGTTCGAAATCAGGCTCGCCGGCGAGTAGCTATCCTGCAAGACCGGGATTTGCAGGTCTCCGGTGAACCGCTGCGACCCGATACCCGGCTGAGCGTTGCCCACGCCGAGGGTCAGGGGCTGACGGTTGCCCAGCGAGTGGTCTCGCTGCGGGTTGACCAGCCAGGGAGCGATGGCGTCACCATCGGTGCCCGTGCCGGGGCCAGGAACGATCGGCTCGGCGGCCGGGTTCGGGACGACAAAGCTGCTCTTGGGTCCGAACAGGTCAGACTGGATCGAGAAGTCGAAGTCGACACCGATGAACTCGGCGAAGCTGTCGTTGACGGTGATGAACCGCACCTCGACCGAAACCTGAAGGTCCTGGAGCCGCCGGAGCTGTCGGAGCAGGTCGATGACCTGATCGTGCACGTCCGACGTGTGGCGGATGATGAGGCTCAGGTTCAGGAAGAACGGCGTGATCGAGCCGATCGGGGGCTCTTCCTCACCGAAGCCCAGGCCGTCGTCGGCACCGAAGCCGGCACCACCCAGGCCGTAGCCGGTCCGGACCGAGCTGCCCGTGTTCGGGTCCTTGATCTCCCAGGTGCCCGGGGCGATCGAGGTGGTAATCAGCTGGATCAAGGGGGTGAAGTCGACGTCGCGGTCTTCCTTCTTCTCCACCGTCCAGTTGCCCGATTCCCCCTGCGTCTCGGGAGAGAAGTTCGCCTGGTTGACGTTGAGCTGGGCGGTCGGGTCACCCTGGTTAATCGTCTGCATCGGCGGCTTCGGGTTCCGAGGCGGGGCAACCACGAGGTCGGCCACCTGATAGACCCGAGCGAACGAGCGGCTCTTGGACTGAGGCGTGGTGATGACCAGCACGCCATCCTCGACCTTGTAGCTCAGGCCGTGCGGCTCAAGCATCAGTCGCAGGACGGTCTTGATCTTCGTGTTGGTCAGAACCAGGTTGTTGATCTGGGTCGACTCGGTCAGGGCCTCGTCTTGCAGGGCCACGTTGTCGACCACGATGTTCAGGCCGGTGTAGTTCCGCAGGAAGCCCACCGCCTCGCCGATGGTGCCGTTGGGCATGTTGATCGAGATCGGCTCATTGAGCTTTTTCTCGACCTCAAGCGTCTCCGGCTCCTTGTACGGCATCGGGTCGGCGAACCGATCGCGGTTCTTGGTCATTTCGAGGAAGTTGCGCGGGTAGGTGATGCCGTCCCGCAGCAAGTCGCCGTCGATGACCGACGCCCGGTCCACATCGTGCAGAGCGTTCAGCACGCCTTCTTCCTTGGCGGCCCGAATGCGCTGGTCTTCTTCGTAGTGGCGGCGGACCCGCATGACCGTGGCCATCGCAGTCGCCGAGACGTTGTTCGGGTCGAGGGCAATGACCCGTTCGGCCCAGGCTTCGGCGGCGGCGTAGTCGCCATCGTTCTGGGCGGCCATGGCCTTGTCCATCATCTCCGTGACCTGACGCTGCTTGGCAGAGTCGGCCTCGAGGATGCGGAGCTTCGTCCGCTGGGCTTCCGCGTAAGCTTCCTTGTCGTTCATCTTGGCGTCGAAGGCGAGCTTGTCCTTCTTGGCCAGTTCGATGGCGACCTCAAGCCGGCGGATCATCGTGCGAGCGACCGGAGTGGACAGGTCCGCGGCCATGACCGAGGCCTTGGTCTCTTCGAGCAAGGCGATAGCCTTGTCCGGCTCGACCTCCATCAGGCGGCGCGATTCGGCGACCTTGGTCCCCACCTCGGCGTTGAGCCGCTGGGCATTGATCGTCTCGGCGTCGAGCTGGGCGTCGAGGTTGTCGACCCGGCCCGTGCCATCCTGAGGGAGCTTCATCAGCAGGTCTTCGACCCGCTGGCTGATCGAGTTGTCGAGGGCCGAAGGCATCGAGGCGATCTCGTTGAGCATCGCTCGGGCCCGATCGAACTCCTGGCTGCGGACGGCGGCCAGGGCGGCATCGTAGAGTTGCAAGGCCGCGGCCTGCTGGGCCAGATCGATCTGGGCTCGCAGGTCTTCGGCCTCGGCACCGGCACCGGCCGCAACCGCCTGGTCCACGGCCTCGCGAGCGGCGGCGAAGTTGCCACCGGCCATCAGGGCGTTCGCCCGGTCCATCGCGGCCGAGGCGGCGTCAACCGCCGGAGCCGGAGCGTCTCCCACAACCACCGCCGCACCGGCCGGCTCGTCGAAGGTCGGCAGCGCGTCGATCGGAGCCGGAGCGGCCTCGGCGAAGGGATCGAATCCGATCGCATCCTCGCCTTCGACGTTCTGAACCATCCGAACGTTCGGGTCCATCGCAGCCGGAGCGGCCCCGCCGCGGACCAGTTCGATGTCGTGAAGGACCGCTTCGGCGCGGTCTGCGTCGAGCGTCGGAACGACGTTCAGCTGCAGGGCATTCCGGGCCTTCTTGGCGGCCTGGTCGTATTCCCCTTGCTGCAGCAGGGCCCGAGCCTCGGAGACGAGCAGATCGTAGGTCGATTGATCATTCTGATCGCCTGAGTCCTGACGAGATCGCAGGGCTCGGGCGGCAGAAGTGACCTTCTCCGGGCTGTCTTCGAAGATGCCGAAGCTCAGGTCCCAGGTCTCGACCTCCATGGCAATCGCCTGGGCTCGGTCGTAGTCGCCCCGGCTGAGGGCCTCTCGGGCTTCCTCAAGCTTGAGCTTCGCCGCGGCCTTGGCTGCCTTGGGGTCGTCGACCGGACGATTCGCATCGGCAACGGTGGCGGCACCGTCGGCCGGGCGGGCTTTGTCCAGCTCCTTCTGAAGCTTGTTCGGGCTGAGGTCGTCGAACAGACCCCACTTGACGTCCATGTTCCTCGCCTTGTCGAGCTTCGCCTGGGCGGCGTCGTAGTCGCCCTTGGCGAGGTCCTCGCGGGCCGACACGAGCAGCCAGCGGGCCGTCGACTTGGAATCGGTCGCGTAGTCGCGCCCGATCGGCTCGGAACCCGGCTCGGCCGCCTGGCTCACGCCAGGAGTCGGTGCCGGAGCCGGCGTCGCCACCGGTCCCGGAGCCGGGGCCGGCTTGGTCACGAGCGAGTCCATGGCCTCAAGGTACTCGTCGAGCCGACTGCGTTCGGACTCCGAGAGCCCGTCGCGATAATCGTGAGCGGCCTTCAAGTACTGGGCCGCGAGATCGTAGTCACCCTGATTGAACAGGTTCGCACCGGCCCGCAGGTACTGGACCGGCGGCACCGGAGACGGTGGACGATTGACCGGGGCGGACGATGGCGCGCCCCCCTGATAGGCCCCTTCCGTGGCGGCCGACCAGGCCCCGATGCTCATCATCAGGATCGTGAGAGTTCTGAGCCTTCCCAACGCGACCTCCTTTCGCCGCGGGCGGAGACGACCGCCGACTTCCCTGGCGGCGGTCCTTAGCGTGGCCTCCGACGCGGGGCTTTGAAGACCGCCGAAGTCCCATGACCGAACCGCCTCGCTGTTAAGGACGGCCCGACCGGGAAGGACCCGGCGGCTGCACCCTGCTCCGATCCGGCTGCGATGGGTCTTGCCGAGGTGTGGTACGACCGGCGATGGCCGAGACAGGGACTGACGAGCCGGTGTGCTACCGAAAAGCACCCGCTTGGTCAACCCCGACGGCGCGGCAACCGTGCCGCATCTCGCCAAGCCTCGCCCTCGCCTCAACCTCGACCTCCTCCCCGGACCGATCACCCACCGACACCGGCTCCGGCTCCGCGAGGCCCATGCCCCTCGGCGACGTTACCTCTGACTGCGTACCCCGCATCAACGCGAAGAATGCGAACCGGGCACGCAGGATTCGGCGGTGTTCTGACTGTAGGGATCGTGACAATCGCCCGGAATCTTCAGTTCATTCCGGAAAAATGGTGGGCCGGCTTCAAAAATGGTTGCCCCTCATCCTCACGAACCTCGGCTCACCTCCCCCCGATGACCCCTTCAGTGGGCTCAATCTGGCTCAAAATTCGGGGGTTGATCGCGTCGAATGACATCAAAAAGCCGATCACTCGCTGTTCCTCACTTCCGATCACCGAGCGGCCCTGCAACCACGCTCCGACCCTCGCTCCCGGAACGACCAGGCCGCAACCCGGGGACGCCACCCCTGCCATGCCCGTTCCGCCAGGAGCGAAACCCCCGGACCGTCCAGGTCAACGCCTTGGCGCGACGGCCCAGGCGTGCAAGCATGATGTCTTCGGTCGCCGTCCTCCAGACGACTCCTCCGCCTCGACCCTGCGAGGTTCGAAGACCCCGGGGAGAACCGCGACCGTCTAGCGAGCCTCACGAGGTTGCTGCCAGGGCCATCGCCCGTGCAGCTCCGCTTCCAACGTGAAGCTCAGGAAGGTTCGAATCAGCACGACCACCGCCAGCACGGTGATCGACTCGAACGTCAAATCAACCGCGACTGTGTGGATGATGTCTGCGGCGATGAGGAACTCGAGCCCCAGGAGAATTCCCTTGCCGAGTTGCTGACGCACCTCCGTGATCACACTCTCATACGGATGTTTCTTCAAAAAGCAGACCATCCCTCGGATGACCACCTGGATGGTCATTCCGGTGATGATTGCTATTCCGATCATCTCAACAATGGCCGCACACCACTTCGCTACTGGTTGAACCATTTCTATCATGATGAAATCCTGTTTTGCGAGAATCAGCGTCTGTAGAATCAGCTTTTAGGGTTGCAACTCCCGCGTTCCCTCGCCGTTTTTTCTGTCGGACAGCCTTGAGAGAACCAGGCCGGAAGGCTGTTCTCGCACTTATCGTAAGGCCCTGGTGTCAGGGGCGGACCGTCAGCGTTGCAAGATCACTGACGATCCCTCGACCGTCGGGAGAGGACTCGGGACGGCCCAGGCTCAGCGCGATTCGCACCGATCGGTCGGCATCGAGGAGTGCCACGGGAACCGAGACGCGAACGGGGGATCGGCCGGGGGCGTTCCGGTCAAGCTGGTGGGCAAAATGCGATCCACCACGGCCGAAGACGTTCACCCACCAGTCGGAACCGACGACCGGCTGGGGTCCATCCCACCGAACCGCCACCGGTACCTCCAGGAACGCTCGTCCCAGCACTGAGGTCCTCCGGGGAGGTCCCGACGGTGCCCCGAGCCGGGCAAGCTGTCCTTCGGGAATCGAAGGGGTGACCATTGCGTCCTCGACGGCGGCCAGCCACCAGAACCGATCCAGCAACTCGACGGCTCGGCGGCGGTCGTCCGGCTCGGGTACCAATCCCGAGAGGGTCGCTTGCGATCGGTCGGGATCGAAGGAGACCACCACGTCGTTCAGCGTGGGATCATCCGCCAGAGCGGCTCGAATCAAGGCCGCGCCGCGTTCCGCGTCGAGGTCGAAGGCCGGACGAAGCCCCACGAAGGGGTCAGGCCCCAGGGCATCGGGATCGTTAGTCACCCACGGTTCGAACGCCTCGTCAGGTTCGGATCGAAAATGGCCTCCCACTCGGGCGAAGGCCGAGCCGTCGCGAATCGGTTTGACCCACTCCTCGACATTCCCGAAGCCGTGCGACAGGCCCCACGGGTTCGTTTCGTATCCCGGAGCGGAGGCGGCAACGGTCGTATCGCTCGCCTCGCCGGGCTCGGGTCCGAAGAAGTTGGCACCCTCGGGAAACTCGGGGCTGTCTCCCCACCAGAATCTCGTTGATCGGCCGGCTCGGGCGGCGTGGTGCCATTCGTCGAGCGTGGGCAAGCGGTAGGAGACGCCGGAGGAATCGGCCGCGCTCAGGGCCTTGAGGTACGCCTCGGCTCGACGAGGCGTGAGGTTCACCGCCGGTTGGTCGGGAGCGTCGAGGATGAACTCGTCGGATCGGCCTGCGTTCGGGTCGTGATCGGGCAAACGCTCGGAGATCTGGCGGTTGGTGGCCTCGGTCGTGGCGAGAAACAGGCCGGGGGATTCCGCGCTTGAGGCGATTCGGAGAAACCTCCAGCCGTCCGGTCCCGGCCTGGGCAAAAGCTGCCCGCCCTGGTCTCCGGGATCGAGCGCTCGGCCCCGGCTGAACGGACCAACCGGCCTGCGACTCTCAGGAGATGTGGTCGTGGGAAACTGGTCGATCGTGCCGGAAAGTGAACGGCCAAATGGGGTTCCGCTTGCCGCGTCGACGAGCCTTGCCTCGATGCGGACCTCGTTCGGCAACCGATTCCGGACCGCCCGGGCGGGAATCTGGACCGTGATGACCGACGAGCCCGGCCCCTCGGAAGGTCGCAACGGCCGCCGTTCGACCTGCCCATCGGGTCTCCGGAGCTCGACCGCATACCGGGACCGTTGGTTCGGGGCCGAGTCGGACCATCGAACCGACGCCCGAAGCAGGTAGAGCGTCTCCCCTGGACCCGCGTTCGAGACGAGTGAGGCCGGGCCGAGCCACTGTGTCAGCGAGGCTGGTTCCTGCGGGCCTCCCTGGCGGGCTCCGCAGACGCAGAAGATCATCAGGACGAGCAATGCGGGGAGCGGTCTCCTCATCGGCTGCATCACAACTTGGCTCCTCAATCGGTTGGCGATCCCGTCGCAAGAGGGTGGTCGTCGAGGCGGACGATCGGTTCTCCTGATCGCGTGAGGGCCTCGCGTTGACCCGTTTCCGGCATCGGGACTAGAATACCTCGCAAGCGCTCGTTGGTCTCCGATGTCGGATCGGCCCTCGCAATGGCCATCACCTGCCCGAAACACCAGAGCATCGAGCATCACCTTGGCTCACAGTACGTCGTGCGGTTTGCGAGCATGCGTGCGATTGAAGTCGAGGGCGATGCCGAGTGATTACTTACTACAAACGGTATCGCATGGAGATCGATCTGGCAGGGATCAACCCGCCCTCGTTGCCGGCTCCTTACGAATGGAAACCCTGGGATGAGTCGCTGCTGGAAGCTCACGCTCAGGTCAAGTATCTTTGCTTTCGGGACGAGATCGACGCTCATGTCTTTCCCTGCCTGAGCAACCTTCCCGGATGCCGTCGCCTGATGAGGGAGATTCGACGCAAGCCGGGGTTTCTGCCCGCAGCGACCTGGCTCATTGCCGCGCCGGCCGGCTACGTGGCCACCATTCAGGGAGTGATTGACCGAGAAGGCTTCGGCGCGATCCAGAACGTCGGCGTCTTGCCCGCCTGGAGAGGCCGAGGGCTTGGTGGCCGGCTCGTCTGCCGGGCCTTGATGGGCTTTCGAGAGCAAGGCGTCCCTCGCGCGTTTCTCGAAGTGACGGCCGAGAACGCTCACGCCGTTCGGCTGTATCGATCGCTTGGCTTTCGCCGCGTGAAAACGCTGTACAAGGCCGTCGATGGCTGATCCCCTAGGTCCTGGTCCGTGGCGCCTCGCCAGGCGTACGCCCGATCCTCGATTCACCGTGGTCTGCCCTCGCCCCAGCCTCTCCGAGCGTGAAGGGGAATCGTGTGTCCTGCCGCCCGTTGATGGTCGGCCTTCCCCTGTTGCCTCCCGCCTCTTGCTTCCCTTGCCTCCTGCCCGAGGAATCGCGATGACCCCCGAGTTGCGTCAGCACCAGTTTCCCAACGGACTCATCCTGCTCGCCGAGCCGATGCCGCATGTTCAGTCGGCGGCGTTCAGCATGTTGATTCCGGCGGGGGCGGCCTTCGAGCCGGCCGACAGGCCCGGCGTGGCGGCGATGCTCGGCGAGTGGGTCACCCGGGGGGCCGGCGAGCGCGATAGCCGGGAACTGCTCGGGGCGCTCGACGAACTGGGGGTGTCTCACGCCGTTGGTGCCCAAACCCTGCACGCCAGCGTCTCCGCCGCGGCCCTCGGTCGAAACCTCCTGCCCGCGCTCGAAATCTTCGCCGATGTCCTCCGACGACCTCGATTCGAAGACGAGGAGGTCGAATCGATCCGAGCCCTCTGCTACCAGTCGCTCCGCAGCCTGGAAGACGATCCGGGCTCGAAAACCATCACCGAGCTGCGTCGGAGACACTTTGCCGACCCCTGGGGCCGCTCGGCCATCGGCACCGTCGAGGGGATCACGGCCGCCACTCCCGAGGACCTGCGCGCTCACTATCAGCGGACCTACCGGCCCGACCGCGCCATCCTCGGCGTGGCGGGGGCATTTGACTGGGACAGGCTTCGTGACGAGGTCGCCCGCCTCTTTGCCGACTGGGAACCAGGGGCCGAGATCGCGATTCAGGAACGCCCGGCCGGTCCCCATCGCGATCACATTTCCCAGGAAACGCAGCAAACCCAGATTGCCCTCGCCTTCCCGACCGTCGCGGTAGCCCACCCCGACTACTATCGGGCCCGAGCGACTGCGGCGATCCTTGGCGGCTACACCTCGGCCCGTCTGTTCACCGAGGTTCGCGAGAAACGCGGACTCTGCTACTCGGTCTTCGCCTCGTACGAGGCCCACAAGGACCGCGCCGCGGTGATCTGCTATGCCGGAACCGCTCCCGAACGCGCCCAGCAGACGCTCGACGTCACCCTCGACGAGCTGCGACGCCTGGCGGCCGAGGGGGTCGAGGCCGAGGAGCTGGACATGATGCGGGCGGGCTTGAAGAGCGCCTTGATCATGCAGCAGGAATCGAGCATGAGCCGGTCGGCTTCCCTTGCGGCCGACTGGTTCCACCTGGGACGGGTCCGCCCGCTCGATGAAGTCTCCGCCGCGCTGGATGCCTTGACCCCGGCCGATGTGAGTGCCTTCGCCGCCGGGATGGAACTGGACGCCATGACCGTCCTCACCCTCGGCCCCGATCCGCTGACCCTGCCCTGATCCGACCGTGTTCGAGACTCAGCGCAACGACGTTTGACCCATCACAGTGCGAGCCGAGCCGGCTCGCGAGATTCCCGATCGGCCGGGAAAGGTTCCTGGCCCCTGGACAATTGAGTCGGCAGTGGTCCCGGATCGGTGGCTTCCTGTCAATCTCTCGGAGTTGACCGTGACGTTTTACCACGAGACGCTTCCCAACGGCCTGCAAGTGATCCTCGAACAGAACGAACGGGCGCGATCCGCGGCGGCCGGGTTCTTCGTCCGAGCCGGAAGCCGAGACGAAACGCCCGAGCTGGCCGGCGTTTCGCACTTCCTGGAACACATGGTGTTCAAGGGGACCGCCCGCCGCGATGCCCTGGCCGTAAATCGCGACTTCGACCGGATCGGTGCCCGGCACAACGCGCAGACCTCCGAGGAGGACACGATCTATCACGTCTCCTGCCTCCCCGAGTACCTTCCCCAGGCGCTCGACGTCCTGGCCGACATCATGCGACCCAGGCTCGATGCCGAGGATTTCGACACCGAGAAGCAGGTCATCATCGAAGAAATCAAGATGTACGATGACAACCCGATGATGGTCGCCTACGAGGCCGCCAAGGCGGCTCACTTCGACCATCACCCACTCGGGAAAAGTGTGCTGGGAACGGTGGACACCATCGGGGCGTTGACGGTCGATCAGATGCGAGCCTACTTCGCCCAGCGCTACGGCCCACCGAATGTGGTGCTGGCCGTCGCCGGAAATGTCGAGTGGTCGAATGTTCTCGATCTGGCGGGCTCGCTTTGCAGTTCCTGGACCGGACCCTCCGCCGATCGAGAGCTGCTGCCGCACCGCGGAGTCGGCCAGCCCCAAGGATTGCTCCGCAAGGACGACCATCAGGAAACCGTCATCGCCGTCGCCGATGCTCCCGCCCTGGAGAGCCCCGATCGGTATGTCGCCTCCCTGATCGCGACGATCCTCGGAGATCACTCCGGATCGCGGCTCTACTGGGAACTGATCGACCCCGGCCATGCCGACGGCGCCGATCTGAGTTTCCAGGATTACCAGGGAGCCGGAGCCTACTATTCCCTCCTGAGTTGCGATCCCCCCTCGGCCCAGGAAAATCTGGAACGCATGGTTTCGGTCTATCGCACGTTCGCCGCCGAAGGGGCGACCCCGGAGGAGCTGGATCGGGCGAAGAACAAGATCCTCTCGCGGCTCGTCCTTCGCTCGGAGCGTCCTATGGGACGCTTGATGCCGCTCGGCTACGATTGGACCTACCGCCAAACCTATCAGCCGATCGAGCAGGAAATCCTCTCCTATTCCGCAGTCAGCCTGGAGGAGATTCGCCGCGTCCTGGAGCAGTACCCCCTCTTGCCCATGACCCTCGTGGCCGTTGGGCCGAAGACCGACATCCAACCGCCGGCCTGAGTTGATTGCGGCCGTCTCGACCGGTGAAAGGAGCGCTCATGCGAATTGCCAGCCTCTTGCCCTCGCTCTCCGAACTCGTCTGCGACCTTGGCCGCGGGGAATGGCTGGTCGGCGTGACGCACGAGTGCGACTTCCCTTCCCACCTTGCCCGATTGCCTCACCTGACGCGCAGCAAGATCGATCCGGGCGGCACCAGCGCCGAGATTGATGCGGTGGTCGCCGAGCAAGGCGGCAGCTTGTATGAACTCGATCGCGATTTGCTTGAAGCGCTCAAGCCCGACCTGATCCTGACCCAGACCCAGTGCGACGTCTGCGCGGTCAATGAGGCGACCGTTCGCAAGGTGGCCGAAATCCTGCCCAGCCGGCCTCGGGTCGAGAGTGTCAATCCAACCGATCTGGCCGGCGTGTTCGAGGTCTTTCGGCGGGTCGGGCGTCTCCTCGATGCGGAGGTCGAGGCCGAAACGCTGATCGGCCGCTTCGAGTCCACGGCCCGAGAGATCGCCCAGCGTCGGGCCGGTCGGCCCCAGCCAGGGACGATCATGGTCGAGTGGACCGATCCCCCCTTTACCTCGGGCCACTGGAACCCGGAGTTGGTCGCCCTGGCCGGAGGTCGGGAGCTGCTGGCCCAGAACGGCGAAGCCTCGCGCCGGACGAACTGGGAAACCATCATGGCCGCTCAACCCGAGGTGCTTCTCATCGCTCCCTGCGGGTTCGAGCTGGATCGGGTTCGGCAGGAGGTGGCCCCCCTCACTCGGCTCGACGGCTGGCAGACGTTGCCCGCCGTCCGTCACGGAATGGTGACGATCGCCGATGGCTCCGCCTATTTTGCCAGGCCAGGCCCCCGCCTCGAAGCGAGCCTGCGCATTGCCGCCGCCGCCATCGATCCGGAAACGTGCTCGGACCTGGCGCCGACCTCCGGATGGGAACGCCTGGTCGTTGAGGTTTGAGTCGTCTTCGGACCTGGAAACGGTCTCAAGACGGACGCTCCTGGAATCAGAAACGGCTCGCCCCAGTGCCTTCTCCCCTGATGGGTGATTCGGCACGAGGGCGAGCCGTTCGATCGCGCGGTCAAGGAGGCAATCGTTGCCTCCTTGACCAGCAAGAGGAGCATGCAGTGAGCGATCCTCGGGTCAGAAGCTCCCACCCATCATGCCGCCGTACATCATGCCGATATCGTTGCCGCGGTTCTTCTTGTTCAGCTCGTTCGAGATCGAGAGCCGGTACGACTCCCTCATGAACAGGAGCTGTTCGTCCGTGGCATCGGACGACTGGTTGTGCAAGGCGATCGTTCCGTCGGGCCGAAGCACGGCCACGACCGCCGGCAGCTCAAACGTGCTGGGGAGCCCGAGGTTCTGGACCGGCGTTTGCCCACCCATCGTGTCGAGCACGAGCTGGCGGCTTTGCAGATTGATCACCTTGCTTTGGGGTCTGTCCTCCCCTTCGACAGCCACTTCTCGCTGAGCAGGGCGGCCGACGAACTCGCCGGGAGCCGTCGGGAAGGTTGAAACGACGAGAGAGCCGGTGTTCCCGTCCCAGGCGGCCACGTCGAAGACGACTGTGTCCTCGCTATATCCGCCCCGAGCCGGATTGAGGGCGAAGATCGAGACATCCGCCGGAACGCGAACGATGTCGGTCGGATCACTCCAGGGACCGCTGATCTCACGAGCCGCAGTATCGACCCCGGGAGCCACATCCTCTCGGTTGAAATTGGGGTTCGACACGACAACCCGAACACGATATCGATAGGTCGTTCCAGGCTCGACCGTATAGTCAAGGCCCCGCACCATGACGATGTCTTCCTCGGTCATGTGCTCTGGACCGGCACCGGCAGGGCGACCCATGCCCATACCCATGCCCATCATGCCCATGCCACCCATCATGCCCATTTCGCCCATCATGCCCATTTCGGATCGGCCCCCCATCATACCTCCCATGCCGGGACCCATCATCGATTCCATCATACCTGCTTCGGACATTCCACCTCGGCCGCCTCCCATCATCCCCATCATCCCCATCATGCCGCCCATCGGGAGGTTCTCCTCCTGCTCCTCCTTTTCGGCGAGCAGTTCGCGGAGCTTATCGGGTGGGATGAGTTGGGCATGATGGACACCGGCCCAGTAGCCGGCAGACAGGTAGGGGAGGAAGGCGACGATCGGGTCGAGTCGCACGGGGTCCGGGGTGAGTTCAACCGTCGGATCTTCCTCGAAAGCGACGTCGGCGACCATGTCGTTCAAGGTGTTGGGGTCAACCGTGGTCCAGGAGGACCACTCACTGGTCACCGGGTCAAACGACTGGCGGCTCAGTTCGATCCGCTTGTAGTCGGGGTGGGATTCGGGGCTTTCGACCGGAACCTTCAACGCGGTGGCGTAGCGCTCGCGGAACTGCTTGTTGTTGAGCAACCCGACGACGGCCACCCAGCGCTGACCCCGGACCTCGGTCTTGAAGTCGACCGGAGCGGTTGAGGCCGATGTGTCCTCCTCTTCCTCCGGAATCGGCAGACCGGCGGCACCGGCAATCGCGGCCTGAGACTTCTTGGTGCTCACATTTTCCTGGCGCTCGGCCAGTTGTTCCTGGCGAACATTCTTCTTGCTTGTGCCTCCCATGCCGCCGCTACCCATACCGGGCATCATGCTCTCGCCCATGCCGTACATGGCGGCCATGCCGGACATCGACGATTTCTTTTCGTCGGGATCGGGCGGGACGAGGTTCCCGGCCTCATCGCGAACCGCGAAGGGCATTCCCCCCCGTCCGGCGGTGGCAATCAACTCGTAAGGGGCAAGCAGCGCATCGTTGACCGAGTCTCGGATCAGGCCCGCGCCCGGCTCTGCCTTGACGAAGGCTCGGGCTAGTGCGAACTGGCGGACGTCGACCTTGGTCGACTCCCGAGCCGCGACCTGCGGGCCGAAGTCCTGAAGGACCATGCCGTCTTCTTCGATCTTCGAGACGATGGCCGATTCTTCTTGCTGGCGATTGATGTTTTGCTGCGCCTGATTGGCGATCTCGCTGACCCGGTCAGGAGTCGTGTCGATCGTTTCCTTGCTTACGGCAAGGAAGACGAACACCAAACAGAGCACGGCGGTGATGGCCACGGCCACCTTGTCGGCGAACCGCAGCGCGAGCGTCTTGAGTTTGTCCACCGTCGGGTTGGCCATTGGGCATGCTCCTTCGGATTCCGATCGGACTGGGTTCGGTTGATAAGAGTCAGGTGTTCGAGAAAGAAGCTGTCGGATTGCTTCGGTTGTCCCATACCCGTTCCGAGCGTCGGGGAGGAGGACAAGTCCTGCCCTCCCCTCTGACGCAATCGGTCGAGAGGGGAACCGCGTGACTCGGAAGCCGAGTGGCACCACGATCCCATCCGCAAGCAATCGGTTGATGGATCAGAAGCGTGAAGGCTCAGGATCAGCCGGCGGGATGGCCGACTCGTCGGCCGGAGGCGCCGGGGTGTCGTCGGTTGTTCCTGGCTCGGGTGCTTCGCTGGCTGCCGGATCAGCCGGGGCGTCAAGAACCGGCGTCTCGACCGCCGCCGGCACATCCTCCGACCCTTCGGCGGGAAGGGCATCGCCAGGGGGAACCGCCGTTTCGGACAACGGTTGATCGGCCGACTCGTCGGTCGTCAGCCCGGCGGCCGGTTCCTCCGTCGTCAGGTCCTCGGCCCCTTGTTCGCCAGGACTGAGCGATTCGGTGGGAGCCTCCGGAGCGGGAGGGTAATAGAAGCGGGCCTGCACGTAGACTTGAAGTTCGACGACGTTGTAATACGGGTCGAAGATGGTCACCTTCTCAGGATCGACCTCCTCCTCACTATCCTTCTTATTCTTTCCGGCCAGGTCGCGTTTGACGCGAGCACGAGGTTGGTTGGCGGGGGCGCCCATTCCTCGGCCGCCCATCATGCCGGGCATCATGCCCATTTCGCCGGGCATGCCGCCCATCATCCCAGGCATCATGCCGCTCATCTGTCCGCCATAGCCTTCCATACCTTCCATCATGCCGGGCATTCCGCCCATCATGCCGGGCATCATGCCTTCCATGCCGTAGAGACCGCCGCCCATGCCCATGCCGAAGCCACCCATGCCGGCGTATCCGGAGAAGCCCTGGCCCTTAACGGGGGGCTGAACGCGGGTCTTCGGGCGGGTCCAGTTGGCCTCAAGAACACGCATGGTCATCGGAGAGTTCTCGAACTCGACCAGCAAGTTCTGGATGGAGTTCTGGTCGATCAGAACCGAAACGTACGCCGGATAGTCGCGGAACAGCTCAACACCTTCCTCCTGGAGGAAGCGAACCGGGCCGCCACCCTTTGAAACACCCATGCCGCCCATGCCCATGCCACCCATCATGCCGGGCATGCCAGACATCCCTTCCATCCCTTCCATGCCGGGCATCATGCCGGCCGCGCCGCCGCCGGCCATCCCTCGCATGGAATCGGCCTGAGAGCCACCCATCATGCCAGGCATGCCGCCGGTCGCGGCGGGGGTTTCGGGCTCGATCGCCTGCCCTCCCTTCGTGACCTCGGGCGGATCTTTCAGCTCGAAGCCCAGGGCGCTGGTCCGGTGATCGACGGCCGCGGGGTTACCCACTTCGAGGCGGTTCAGTCGTTTGATCGCGGCGGTTTCCCAGTCCTTCGCGCCGGCCTTGCGGTTGACCTCGGCAATGACTTCGAGGATCGAGCGGCGAACCCAGAGATTTTCCTGGTACTGCCAGATCTTGCCGATCGAAGGCAGGTTGTTGATGTCGAACGAGACGGTCTGAAGCAACGACTCCATCGGGGGAACCTCGACGATCCCTTCCCCCTCGATCGGATCCCAGGGGTCGACGACTTCGTAGACGTTCTTCGCGTAGTCGTCGTACACCTGGCTGTAGAAGTAGGCGACTCGCTGCGTTTCGTTCTCGGAGATGTCTTCGGGAATGTCACGGCCCCACTCGGTCAGTTGCGGAGCGACTTCCTCGGGCCAGTCGAGCAAGGGGGCCTGCCGTTCGTAAAGACGACGGTGCGCCTCGTTCACATCCTTCTCGATCAGCGCGATCTTCTTCTGCGTGTAGTCCGCGTACTGGCCGTTGGGCATCGTTCCCGACGTGTACGACTGGGCCCCTTGCTGCGCCGACTTGATCTCGTTGGCCTTGGTTTCGGCTTGTTCCTTGACCGCGCCGGCCGTGACGAAATAGCCGACGACGGGGAGGATGGCGGCGATGAAGAGCACGATCCAGAAGCGATTCTGGATCAAGAGTCGAAGAATATCCTTGGCGTCCATGGCGGTCGGTTCCGGTAGGCTCGGGGAATCAAGAATCGGTCCGTTGGGAACAGGCAGGCAGGGCGAGCAGAGGCCGGAGGATTTGATCGCCGGCCGCTCGGGTCCGGCGGGCGATCACGCGAGGATCGTCCGCCGAACCGAAGGGACGGAACTCAAGGGGTGGCGGCGTCCGTCGGCGCTTCGGCGGCCGGAGGGGCCGCGTTCGGATCGCCGGGCGGAAGCTGCTGGAGGGTTTCCTGAATGACCTGCTCGGACTCGGCCGCCGATTCTGCCTCGAACTCTTCGAGATTCGGTGCCTGGACCTTGCCCCGATACTTCGCTTCGGCCTCTCGCATTCCCTTGGCCAGTTCCGCGGCCTCGGGAGCCGGTTTTTCCTCGGTGGGCGGTTGCCAGATCACATAGATCACGAAGTCGGTACGGGTCAGGTACTCGATGTCCTGTTCCTGGCCTCCCATGCCGTTAAAGGCAGAGGTTCGACCGCCCATCATGCCGGGCATCATGCCCATCATTCCCATTTCGCCAGGCATGCCGCCCATCCGGCCGCCTGCTCCCATCATCTGCTCGTAGCCCCCCATGCCTTCCATGCCGGGCATCATGCCTTCCATCCCCGCCATGCCTTCCATGCCGGGCATCATGCCGCCGCCCTGAGAGCCCATCATGCCTTCCATGCCGGGCATCATGCCTGCGGCACCACCAGCTCCCCCTCCCGTCGGAGCGGGGGTCGAGTGTCGGAGAGTGGGAGCGCTCGTCGGAAGACTGTTCGAGGCAAGGGCTTTCTCGCTCGTCCAGGTGGCGTCGGTCAGGAGCCATGCCAGGGCGGCATGCGAGAAGCCGAGGCGCCGGAAGGGAATTTCCCAGAACCGGGGCAGGACGCGCTCGGTGAGGAACAGATAGGGGCCACCCTCCTGATCACGGAGTGACAGGGGATTGTAGTGGTGCCCAATCAATTCAATGACCCAGCCGGAGCCCTCGGGAGGGTTCTCCTGGTCGTAGGGGTGCATGGTGTTCTTGGCGCGACTCTTCAACTCCGGAGAACTCTCGAACCACTGGGCAAGATCGTCCTTGTAGACGGGCCGAATGGCGTCGATATGCACCCGTTGCAGTTCGAGCTGACGACGGTTCTCAGGATTCTCGAAATCGACGTTCTGGAACCGGGGATCGTCCCGAGGGTCGTAGGTCGCCGCGCTGAGAATCTGGAAGAGGCTCTTGAAGTCGGCGCCGTCGGGGCTGGTTTCGACGAGCGTTTCCCCCTTCGTCTTCAGCGTGTTGAACTGGCCCAGGTCAGCGTCGTACTTGCTCTTGAAGCTGTCGCCGGTGGATTTCACCGACTTGGCCCGGTCCACGGCTTCTTTGAAGTCGGCGTTGTCAACCTTGGCCAGGGCGCGGTAGTCGCCCAGGAACAAGGCGGAGAAGCCCAGCAGCAAGAGCGAAGCGGCCAGCAGGGTCAACGGCTTCTTGGCCCGGATCATCCGCGCCTGGGCAATCTCGTTCGGCAGCAGGTTGGTCTTCAAGCCGCCGAGGTTAAGCCCTTGCACACCGAGCCCGTACGACACGGCGAATGAGGCGATATTCTCCTGGAACTGCGGAGCCGTGAGGACTTCCTCGCCGACGACCCGATCGAAGTGCTCGAGCTTCTCGACCTCCATGTTCAGATTTTGCTGGAGGAACTTCTGCAAGCCCGGCAATTTGAAGCCGTTGCCCAGGCCGACGACCTTCACCACCTTCGCCTGGCGGTTCACGCTGCCGTAGAAGCCGATCGAGCGCTGAACCTCGCTGGAGAAGTCGTTGAAGACGTTCCGCATGGCCGTAAACACGGCGCGGGGGTCGGGGGCCTTCGTGGCGTTCCGCTTCAGGTGCTCGGCCTTGGCGAAGGTGAGCTTTAACTCCTTCGTCAACGCCCGGGTGAAGTGGTTGCCGCCGATTGGCACGTTCCGCTGCCAGATCCGCTGACCATCGGTGATGATCAGGTCGGTATGGTCGGCACCGATGTCGAGCAAGACGATGGAACCGCCCGGCTCGATCGCCGGCGCCGGGGCCTCGGCCTCCCCTTCCTCTCCCTCGGCCGCCACGCCCAACTGGGGGCGAAGCCGGTCGTAGGCGATGAAGTTGTAGAGGGCGATCGGGCTCATCTGAACGATTTCGACCTCGATCCCCGCCACGGTAAATGGCAGGAGCGAGCGCTGAATCTGTTCGCGCTTCATCGCGAACAGACCGACCTCGGTCTGCGAGAACTCCTCGTCCCCTTCGGTGGCAATTTCCTGCCAGTCCCAGATCACCTCCTCAAGAGCGAAGGGGATCTGCTGGCGGGCCTCGAACTTCACGATGTCCGGGACCCGTTTCTTGTCCACCGGGGGCAGCTTGATGAACTTCACCAGGCCCGATTGGCCTGGCACACCGATGGCAACCGGAATTCCCTTGACCTCGTTGCGTTCGAGGAACGTCGTCAACGCCTCCCGAACGAGTTCTTCGGGGTCGGCGTCGGGCTGGCTGAGGATCTTCGGATACTCGATGTAATCGAAGGCCTCGGCCACGACGTGGTCGGGGGAAACGCCCGGCGCCAGCTTCAGGGCCTTCAGCGCGGACAGGCCGATATCGATGGCCCAGACGGGCTGGATCTTCGGCATGCGGTCATTCTCCTGCGGGCCGGATGTCCGGGCCGGTCGGAAGCTCCGAACTGGCTTTGAGTTGCGTCGAATGAACTGGAGAGGGGAGGCGGAGGTCCCTCGCCCCTACGAGACGAGTCAAGGGCCGCCAAGGGCCCCACGCTAGCAGAGCGATCGGCGCGTCGTCAATCATGAGAGACTCGTGGACCTTCGTCGCTGTTTCTTTCGACGCCGAGGGATCACCATGAGTTCCCGACTGCTGCCGAACCGGATCGCAAGCACCAGAGCCCACCGCCACGCGGCGGGTTGTTGAACCTTCCTCGTTTAACATACGTGAGAACGATCGTCCAAGAGGCTTACCGAATCGACTGTCGTAATCTTGTCTCGTGCTAACCCGTACGATGCGATTGAATTCTCGGGACACCGGCCGAAATCTCATCGTGATCCGTCCACCTCGGACCTTGAGAAGACGACTTCCCCGTCCACAATCGTCTCGGTGACCTCCGAGGCTCGCACGTCTTCCGGAGTGCCGGCGAACGGGTCGCGGTCGATCACCGTCAGGTCGGCACGGAACCCGGGGCGAAGCACCCCAAGCCGCTCCTCTTCGAACGCCGCGAAGGCCGATCCCCCGGTAAACGCCCGTAGCGCCTCGTGCAGCGAAAGCAGGTGCTCACTGTGCCACCCCCCGACCGGAAGCCCCTGCGCATCTCGTCGAGCGAGTGATGCGTAAAGCCCCCAGAACGGACTGACGATCTCGACCGGAAAATCCGAACCGAACGCCAGCCGCACGTTCGCGTCCCGGAACCATCGCCAGGCATAGGCCCCCAACACCCGATCAGGACCGAGCCGAGCGTCGGCCCATCGCATGTCGGTGCTTGCATGTGATGGTTGCATTGAGGCAATGATTCCCAGTTCGGCAAAGCGGGTGACATCCTGCGGACGCACCACCTGAGCGTGTTCGATCCTCAAGCGAGGGTCGGTCGCCTCCGGAACGGCGGCGAGGGCTTCGGCGTACGAGTCGAGTACCAGGGCGTTCCCCTTGTCGCCGATCGCATGGGTGCAGACCTGCCAGCCGTTGCGCAGGGCGGCGATGGTGGTGTCGCGGTGGCGGTCGAGGTCGATCAGGTACAGCCCGGTGTTCTCGGGGTCATCGTGGTACGGCTCGAACATCAAGGCCCCTCGCGAGCCCATCGCGCCGTCGATGAACAGCTTGATGGCCTGGTAGCGAAATCGGGCGTCGGGGGAGGCGGCTTCGGGAGGCGTCGAGGCGAATTCCACCTCTCGACCGTCCGGAGGATTGGCCATCCCGTAGACCCGGAGCTTGAGCAACCCTTCCTCGTCGAGCTGTCGGTAGATGCTGGCGATGCTGGGAGGAATGCCCGCGTCGTGCACGCCGGTCAGGCCGGCGGCAAGGGTCGCCTCCTGGGCCAGCAGGATCCGACGGCGGATGTCCTCCGTCGAAACCTCCGGGGCGACCCGACCGATCAGCCCCATCGCGCCGTCGATGAAGATCCCCGTGGGGTTGCCGTCGGCGTCTCGGAGAATCTGGCCGTCGCTCGGGGGTTCCGATGCGGCGGTTACGCCGGCAAGTTGCATCGCCTTCGAACTGGCCCAGCCGGCGTGTCCATCGACGCGGCGGAGCCAGACGGGGCGATCGGGGCTGGCCTCGTCGAGAATGCTCGCGTCGGGGAATTCGCCGCCGGGCCAGAGGCTCTGATCCCAGTTCCGGCCGAAGACCCAACCGCCTTCGGGGATCTGCTCGGCCCGTTCTCGGATCAGACGCTTCACCTCGTCGAGCGAGGCCACATCGCGCAGGTCCACTTCTTCCAGGGACGAGCCGAGCATGAGCAAATGGACATGAGCGTCGATCAGTCCCGGCATCGCGAAGCCGTCGGGACGCTCGACCACCACGGTCTTCGGGCCTCGAAAGGCGTCGATCTCCTCCCGAGAACCAACCGCGAGAATCTCCCCGTTCCGTGAGGCAAGGGCCTCGGCCCATGGGGATTCCGGGTTTCCCGTCCAGATGCGAGCGGCCGAGACAACCAGGTCGGCCGGGCCGTCCTCCTTGAGCCGGAGAGCCCGGCCGGGCAGGGTGTCCATGAACGCTCCCTCGGAAATGGCCGGTTCTCCGGCAAGGAACAGGTGAACGACTCCTGGCGCGTACTGGGTCGGGGCGTCAAAGCTGGCGGTGTCGCGGAAGTTCTCGGGATCGAAGACCACCAGATCGGCCACCGCCCCTTTCCGGATCACGCCGCGATCGGCCAGACCGAGGATCTCGGCCGGCAGGCCGCTCGACGACCGGATCGCCTGTTCGAGGCTGATAACTCCATCCTCCAGGGCATAGCGAATCTTGCGGGGGAAGGTGCCGTACGACCGAGGGTGCGGCTGGTCGTCGCCGCCCGGCTGGTGAGCCGAGCCGTCCGAGGCGGTGGCGACGAACGCTCGCTGCATGATGTGGCGGACGTCCTCCTCGGTCATGCCGAAGCTCACGCCCGAGGCCCCGCCGTTACGCTCGATCTCGATGACGACTTCCTCGGCCGGTTTCCCCTCCGCCTGGGCGATCGCCGCAATCGACTTGCCCACCCACTCGGGACGCTCCGAGTACCGGGCAATCCGGATCGACTCTCCCCCGTTCCGCGATTCCAGGCCGTCCCGAATCCCTTCGCGCAGTTCAAGCCCGCGCTCGGGATCATCGGCGATCTTCGCAAAGGCCTCGGTGCCGTCCCGAACGGCCCAGTCGGGGATGACCATTGCGCTGACGGAGGTGCTCGACGCGATGTATGGGTACTGATCGGCCGAGACGGCCTGACCGGCGGCTCGGGCCTCGGCAATCCGATCGCAGGCCGGAACCACCAGCCCCCAGGCCCGTTTCCCGCTGGCCTTCAGATGTGAGATATGCACCGCCGCGCCCGATTCCGAGCCGATCTGGATGGCCTCGTCGATCGACGTCAACAACCCCGTGCCTTCGCCCCGGATATGGCTCGCGTACAGCCCGCCGTGCTCAGCCACGACCTTCGCCAGCGCGATCAGCTCGTCGGTGTCGCCGTACTGGCTGGGAATGTAGATCAGGCCCGTCGACATGCCCCAGGCCCCCCCTTGCATTCCTTCGGCGACGAGCCGTTTCATCCGATCCAGCTCCTCGGGGGTTGCGTTGCGGTCCTCGGTCCCCATGACCTCGCGGCGGATCGTGCCGTGAGGGATCAGGTGAATGACATTGGTGCCGGCCCCCTTCGCATCGACCTCGGCCAGATAGCCTGCCACGTCGATCGGTCCCGACCCGCAATTGCCGGTCACGATCGTCGTGACTCCTTGCGCCTGGAAATTGCGATTCGAGCGGGTGGCATCGCGCAGGATCGAGCGATCCGAATGGCTATGCAGGTCGATGAACCCCGGCGCGACGATCAGGCCCGACACGTCGATCACCCGGGCGTCAGGTTCCACCTCGAAGCGGCCGACCGCGACGATCTTCCCATCGCGCAAGGCGACATCGGCCACCGTTCGATCCGCCCCGGTGCCATCGACGACCGTCCCCCCCTTCAGAACGAGATCGGCGGGAACCTCCTCCCGGGCCGCTGCCACCAGCCCCGAACCAAGCCAGGCCGCCAGTGTCAGAATCGTGACGCGTCGAGCAGGCGAAGTCATGGATGCTCCCTCTCCGGGGGCCTTGTCGCCCCTGGTCGTGGTTCCCATCGGCCATCGAATTGCCCGATTATGGGAAGACGGAGAACGAGGTGCCAGCGTCTTCCGTCCGCCCCGTCCTGCTCAGGCAACTCCCCTGCGGACTCCGAAGACCCTCAGTGATGATCGGGAGCCAATGCAAACGGCCTCCGACCCGCGAGCACGCGAATCGGAGGCCGTCGATGTGTTCTCGGGGATCGTCCGGGAGACGATCGGCAAGGCAAGCCAAGTGGTTAGCTTCGGTCAGCGGAACTTGCGGTTCGGGGTTCGGCCGATCGCCTTCCGGTGCGGCCGGTGTTGGCGTAAGAGGCAGTCAAGGCGCCCAGCAGCAGCGAGCGGCGACCGCTCCGGGCCGAGACCCCGCCGCGTCGGATCCGGGCCATGGCTCCAGCCCATTCGAACCCGTTGTGCGTCGGTGCGGTCTTCTTCTTGGAATTCACCACGCTCATCGTTTCCCATCACTCCAGAACTAGGAGGCCAGGACGCCAACTCAGCGACCTTGACCGTATCCATCCAATCCGTTGCACCGAGATCGCCCCGCATCCCGGAAGCTCTGGCGCGCGATCCTTGGCGGCCATGCCACCGGTCGCGGTGTTCCACCACCGCGGGGGCCGGGTGTTCGGATTCAGAAACATGGGGTCCACGCTGCGCACGACCGGTAGGGGGGGTGAGCGCGAACCACCATCCTGCGACCATTGGGTCGGAGGAGGACCCCGAAGTTATCGTCCCAACCGACGCCGGACTTCACGAGATTCAAGGATCGGGAGGTTCGGATGACCTCAAACGATCGAAGCTGGTGAGGTCCTGACCGCCGCGGTAACGAGATGGAGTCTTCGCTCGGAATTCCCGTGATCGAGGTACTCGCATCCTAATCCCGTATGCGGGACTGGGCAAGTGAAAACCCGAATCTTCACACCGATTCAACATTTGGATGCGATTGACGGGTGGGGCGAGCGGCCGACTCAGCCGATTCTCCGGTTTGGATCGACTCGGCCTCCGGCTCAACCGCCTCTCCTTCCGGAGCCGACACCCCTGGTTCACCGGGCATCGGCACGACGTCCGGGTCGACCTTCGGAAGCATCGACACGACGACAATCATCGCCACCGTACTCAGGCCGTTGAAGGTCGCATGCGCGGCAATCGGAGCGACGATGCTCTTGGTTCTTCGGTACAGCAAGCCCAGTCCGATCGCCAGCACGAACAGCGGCAACGGCGCGGGCCATTGCCCAAAATGAACGAGCGCGAAGATCGCGGCTGGAACCACCAGGGCCGTCAGATTGGCCACGCGCGGATCGAGTCCCGGCTGCAACTCGATCATGGTCGGGTCCGTAATCTCGGCCTGGGCGATCGCCGTTCGTGTCACGCCGAACCGCTTTTCGAGCCATCCCTGCAAGATCCCGCGGAACAGCAACTCCTCCGCCGCCGGAGCGAAGATCACGGCCGAGAAAAAGGCCAGGACCATCACCCACGGAGAGCGTTCTTCGAACAGCATTTCCTGAAGCGGATGAGCGGTCGGCGGCCAGACGAGAATCGCCATGAACTGCACGGAATAGACCAGCGGCAAACAGAAGATCGCCGTGAGCACCCCCAGCATCACATCCCGGCCGACCCGATTCCGGGCGAGCCCGAAGTCGATGGCTCGGGCCTTGTTCCAGCGCGAGAGTAACGCCGGAAGGACGATCAGGACAGCCAGGTTGATCAGCGCGACCGCGCCCATGGCGTCGATCAGGTTCGGCTCGGCGTCTGCTCCCCGACGGGCCCGCAGGACGCTGGCCGCGGCCAGCGTGGCAACCTGCCAAAGGAAAAAGCACGCGAACACCTGGGGACCTCCCCAGGGAACCGGGTCTCCCGATCGGGTCGGAATCACGGGCCGGCCGCTCCAGATCCGCTCGATCGCAATGGCCCAGGCCACCATGATGGCCAGGAACACCAGTCCGGCCATCCCGAGCAAGATCCAGGCCGAGCGCATCGGGAGGTCGAGATCCATCGCGTCGATCGGCATGAGGGGCATCGCTCCAGAATCGGTTCCGGCGGGGGTCCAGTAAGGTCGTCACCCATTATCGTAGGTCTGCCACGCGTCACGGGCCACCTTGTCCGATTTCCCGCGATGGCCTAGAATCGCAACCCGCTTCCCCCGGGAGCCTTGATCCCGGGACCGATTCGCCACGATTCTGACTCCAAGGCCGGTTTCCCCCGATGCTTCCTGCCGCCGAGCAACTCGAACTCCTCCGCCGGGGGATCGACGCGATCACCCCCGAGCCCGACTTCGTGAAGATGCTGGACCACTCGGTCCGCACCGGAACCCCCTTGCGCGTCAAGTACGGCATCGACCCGACCGGCATCGACGTTCACCTCGGCCACACGGTCCCATTGCGCAAGCTCCGGCAATTTCAGGACCTCGGCCACACCGCCGTCATCATCATCGGCAACTATACCGCGCTCGTGGGCGACCCCTCCGGCCGCGACGAGACCCGAGCCACCCTGACCGAGGCCCAGGTCGAAGCCAACGCCAAGGACTACCTCGAACAGGTCGGTAAGATCATCGATCTTGACCGCGCCGAGGTCCACCGCAACGGCGACTGGTTCTCGAAGTGGTCGTTTCTTGACGTCCTCGACCTCTGCCGCCGCATGACCCTCGGCCAGATCTCTGCCCGAGACGATTTCTCCAAGCGCATCGCCGCCGAGAAACCCGTCTATCTCCACGAATGCCTCTACCCCTTGATGCAGGGGTGGGACTCGGTCGAGATCCGGGCCGATGTCGAGCTGGGCGGCACCGAGCAGCTTTTTAGCCTGCTCGTCGCCCGAGACCTCCAACAGGCTCGCGGCCAGCGCCCGCAGGTGGCCATCACCCTGCCGATCCTCGTCGGCACCGACGGCCACCGTCGCATGGGCAAGAGCCTCGGCAATTACATCGGCGTGGCCGAGCCCCCCGAGACGCAGTTCGGCAAGGTCATGAGCATCCCCGACGAGCCGATGCGCCAGTTCTTCACCCTCCTGACCAACCTGCCGATGACCGAGGTCGATCGCCTCCTCGCTCCCGAGGTCAACCCCCGCGACGCCAAGGAGGCCCTCGGCAGGGCGATCGTCACCCAGTACTACGGCCCTGAGGCCGCCGAGGCCGCTGCCACCGCCTTCCGTCGCCGCGCTGCCGGAGAAGACCCGGAAGAGATCCCTGAAGTGACGCTCCCCCGCGATCAGCTCGATGCCGAGGGGAAGATTCCGCTTCCCCGTCTCATCGTCGCGCTGAAACTCGAATCGAGCACCTCGAACGCTCGCCGGGTCATCGAAGGTGGCGGCGTGACCCTTGGCCCCGACCGCTCCGTTGCCAACGATCCGAAGCAAGCCATCGCCGTCGAGGACGGGTTGATCGTCCGCGTCGGCAAGCGGAAGATTGCCCGGGTGAAGCTCTCTTAACGGATTGCCGATCTCGCGATTGCGAGGCGTGCCATGTCCACCACGGCATCCGACCGAACCGGCGAACCCGGCGACAGGCATATCGACGCATCCGGCCTCGACCCCCTTCGAAACGACGTCAGAGACGCACTTCCTTCCTGAACAGAGGACGCCCCCTCATGGCCGAACACGGAATAGGATTCGTCGGCTGCGGCATGATCGCCGAGTTCCACACCAAGGCGATCAACGAGATCCCGAACGCCCGCGTCGTGGCCGCCTTCGACCCGGTCCGCGAGCGGGCCGAGAAGATCGTCGGCATGGCCGAGGGGGGAGACGTGGCCGTCTTCGACAACCTCGACGCCATGCTCGCCCACCCCGGCGTCACCGTCGTCAGCGTCTGCACGCCGAGCGGCGCCCACATGGACCCCGCCGTCGCCGCGGCGAAGGCCGGCAAGCACGTCGTCGTGGAAAAGCCCCTGGAAATCACGCTGCCCCGTTGCGACGCGATCATCGAGGCCTGCGACGCCAGCGGCGTCCGCCTCTGCACGATTTTCCCCTCGCGCTATTCGTCCGCCAACGGACGCCTGAAGGAAGCGATCGAGCTGGGCCGCTTCGGCCGGTTGACCCTTGGCGACACCTACATCAAGTGGTGGCGAACCCAGGAATACTACGACTCCGGCGGCTGGCGCGGCACCTGGGCCCTCGACGGCGGCGGGGCGCTCATGAATCAGTCGATCCACAACATCGACCTGCTCATCTGGATGATGGGCGAGATCGAGACCGTCACCGCCCTGGCCGCCACCCTCGCCCACGAGCGGATCGAGGTCGAGGACACCGTCGTCGCCGCCATCCGCTTCAAAAACGGCGCCCTCGGCGTCATCGAGGCCGCCACCAGCGCCTACCCCGGCCTCTCCAAGCGCATCGAGATCCACGGCGACCGCGGTTCGGCCCGGATCGAGCAGGACGACATCACTCTCTGGGAGTTCCAGGAAAAGGTCCCCAGCGACAACGACATCCTCGCCGCCATGGCCAGGGCCGGCGCCACCGGCGGCGGGGCCGACCCCCGCGCCATCTCCCACGCCGGCCACCGCGACCAGCTCGCCGACTTCCTCGCCGCCATCGACGAAAACCGCCCCCCCTTCGTCGACGGCCGCGAAGGCCGCAAGTCCGTCGAGGTCATCCGCGCCATCTACAAATCCGCCGCCGAAGGGGGCAAGCCGGTGACCTTGCCTCTCCACGACGCGTGAGTCCTCATCACCTCGTCGGGCAGACCGGACATGCTGCCCGACGAGGCTTCCGACCACTCCGCATCGTTCAAGATCAATTGGCGGGGAACGACGATGAGCACGAATCCACGCTATGAAATCATTCTCTCTTGGAGCGATGCAGACCAGGCGTTCATCGCCGAGGTCCCCAAACTCCCTGGATGTGCCGCGGACGGCCTTTCCTATCGAGAAGCGCTCGACGCAGTTGAGGTGGTGATCGCTCAATGGATCGAGACGGCGAAGGAACTCGGCAGGCTGATTCCAAAACCTTGGGGTCGTTTAATATTCGCTTGAATGATTCATTTTGCATTGTGTGAATTCTTGAAAATCAAAAATTTCTCATTCTGGCTTTCCTTTGATATTCCAGCAGAAAGTCACTCGGCAAAGGAGTGAGCGCATGTGGGACGAACATGAGCGGTTCGTCGGGCGATTCGTTCGGGGGTGCGGGTGGTCCATCGTCATGATTGGGGCAGCGATCGCTCTTGTGAGTCTCGTGTTCAAAACCCCCGCCGTGTTCCTGGTGTACGTGAATTTTCTCGCCCTGCTGGGATTGATTGGCCTGACCTATGTGCTCATGATGCTCGGGGTCACGGCGATCGCGAACGGTTTATGCCAAGGGGTACGATCGATCTGGACTCGGCACTCGCGGTAAGCTCGGCACACCTCGTATCTCTCTCCTCAACATCGTGGCTCAACGGAGTGACCGCCGATGTTCCCCAAGCCCGCCCGCGTCAAGCGTCGCAACCGATTCGTCGACTACGCCGCATATCTCGGCGTCCGGTTGGTTGTCTTTATTGCGCAATCGTTGTCGATGCGTCAATCGTATGCGTTGGCCGATGCCATCGCGGCCCTGGTCTACAAAATCGACAAGCGTCATCGACAGGTGGCGATGGAAAATCTTGAGCACGCGTTCGGAGATACCTACACCGACGAACAACGCGATCAGATCGTCCGAGGGGTCTATCGGCACTTCCTCCGCATGGTCATGGAAATGCTGCATATCCCCAAGCGCTTGCACCTGACCACCTGGCGCAAGTTCATCACCCTCAAGGGGCACGAGCCGGTCATCGAACGCTTGCTCAAGGGGGGGCCGATGATCATGCTCACCGGCCATTATGGGAACTGGGAGATGGCCGGCTACATGTTCGGCGCCTTCGGCTTCCCGCCGCATTCGGTGGCCCGGGTGCTCGATAACCCGTACCTGGAGCGCTACTTGAAGGAGTTCCGCGAGCAGACCGGGCAGAAGATGATCGCCAAGCGCGGCGGCTCTGACGAGATGCTCGACGTCCTCCAATCCGGCGGCCTCCTCTCCATGCTCGGCGACCAGGACGCCGGGCCGAAGGGCCTCTTCGTCGACTTCTTCGGCCGGCCCGCCTCCACCTTCAAGGCCATCGCCCTGCTCGCCATCGAGTTCAACGCCCCCATCGTCGTCGGCGGCGCGCGGCGGATCGGAGACGACTTCCAGTACCTCGTCGAGGTCGAGGAGATCATCGACGTCAACGCCGAAAATTCCTCCCCCGACCTCATCCCCGAACTCACCCAGCGCTACACCGCCGCCCTCGAACGCATGGTCCGACGCGACCCGACCCAGTACCTCTGGCTCCACCGCCGCTGGAAGAACCAGCCTCGGGCGAAACGATCGAAGGCAGCCGCGTAATTCATCCCGCGTTCCGGCAGGGCGTTCGATTCGCGCAAGCGTTTACCTGGATTCGAACGTTCTCACCTCTCCGTCTGTCCCGATCCGGATGGAATAGGCCGAGCCGTCCGGCTCCACATGGATGTGAAGGAACTGGCCTCCCTCGGGGTCAACGTTGGCAATCAGGGCCGGATCGGTGTTGTCGTCGGGGCCGGTGGTCACGTTCCGGTGCATCTGGTAGTTGGCCTGGATGCTCGGGATCGACCGTAACAAGTGCACGACCGACGCCGACCCCCCTTTGCGCGGACCGTTGTTCATGACGGTCACTGTGGGCTGAATCGTTCGAATCAAGGTCGGATGATTTGACGATTCCAGCCCGTGATGCGTGACCTGGTACACGTCGACCCCCTGATCGTCGTTCTCACGATCGTCGGTCGCTTGAATCTGATCGACCGGGCAGACCAGTTGCCGCTCAATATTCCACGTCAGATCGCCGCAATCGAGGAAGTCAAACGCCCCGAGGCGAACGACCAACGCGATGCTTCGGGCATTGTCCGAGTTGTCCTCGGCCTTGTCGGCGGGCAGGTCGTCGCACTGAGGACTCCCGGCCCCTTCGCCTCCCTCGCAGCAGCCCAGCACCTTCCCGCCCGACGCCAGCACGACGGCCGACACCTCGCCGGCCAGCGGCAACGAATCGCCCGGCTTCAAGACCGTACGGTTCCCCTGAGCGGCCTTCAGATACGCCACAAGCAACGGATTGTCATCCTTCGGCCCGTCCGGGAAATCGAGCCCGTCCAGCTCGTCCGACGGCAAGCCGCGATCCCAGTAGCGGCCAATCGGTATCAGCCTTGCCAGCCCCTCGACCCCGCCGTAATGGTCGGTGTGCCAGTGCGTCGTCACCAGATGATCGAGCCGATCGAGCCCGGCAACGTCCTTCAAGACATGCACAATCCGCTTCGGGTCACGATCGTCGAACCCCGGCCAACCCGAGTCAATCAAGATCGACTCGCGTTCCGGCGTGACGATCAAGGTGGCCGCACCGCCGAGCACGTCCACGAAGTAAATGTCGAGCCCCTGGGCCTGCCCCCCCTGCCCCATCGCTCCAACAGGGAGAAGCATCGAGAACGAGACGACCAGACACGCAATCCGCAAGCAAGTGGCGATCATGAGGAGACGACTCCGAGCAACATGGCGAAGGCCAGAGCAATACGTCTTCCGATTGTCAGGTCCCATCCGAATCCGGATCAAGCGGGCGGTGCCGGGTCTCAAGGGATCTCAGCATCAAAGCATGCGAGACCATCCAACGCCGTCCCCGACGCCTCCCGGAGACGGAGCGAGTCCACCAGGTCGGCATGGCGGCCCCCGGCCAGACCGTCGGCCAGCAGCGCCGCCCCCTGCGCCGCATGTTTCACCCAGGCACCGGGCAGGGTGTCCAGCGCCACAACCCGACCGAAACGTGCCAGCGTTTCCTGTACTCCCGAGGCAAGATCAGGTCGGGTCGCGGCGGAACCGGACAGGTAAATCCGGTCAAACGCCGTCAGATCACGTAACCCAGAAAGATGCTTGCGCAACGATTCCAGGAATGCCCCAAGACCGATCGGCCCCAGGTCGTCGAGCCCTCCTCGAAAAAGGTCCTGCTTCGACAGCGGGCCAAGCCAGTAGGCCGCCTCACCATCCCAAAGGCCCGAAGATCGCACCCCGATCGGCCCAGCCGAACCGGCCGAGGCATCGACGAGTGCGCCGTTCTCAATGACAAGAATTGCCGAAAACGCCGAGCCGATCTCGACCACGGCGAAGGTCGATTCCGAAGGCGGACGGCCCCTGCCCTCGGCGTCCCTGCGCAACGCCAGCGCGGCGACCGCCACCTTGTCGGCCGTACCGCGATCGACGGTCAAGAGCTTCCGGTGCGCGGGGATCGTCGGCAGATGAATCCCCCCCGGCAGAAAGACGACCGGCAGGTCCGACGTCACCAGCGCATCGAGCCAGCCCGAAAAGCCTCCCACGCCGAGCGATCGGCCGCGCTCGTCCGGTCGCACCAGGGTCATCAATCGCAGGTCTCTTGCGGTCACCTCCGCCGCTCGGACCAGTGGCAAGCCGTAGCCCGAAGGCCCCGCGATCAGGTCGAGCGGTTGCCAGCGGTCAAGCTGCTCGATCAACAACGCCGGTGTGGCTCTGGGAGGGAGGCGGACCTGATCGGCCACCTCTCCATCGACCAGCAAGAGCAGGTCAAGACTCCCGGTCCCCGGGTCGGTCCCGACGACGCGAGGCATGGCAATCGCCTCTCATCCCTACGCGAAGGCCGAGGCCGGCTCGATCAGTCGAGGGCCTCGCCAATCGCGAAGACCTCCTCGGCGTCGAGAATCCGGTCGTTGGCCAGGAACAGCTCTCGAATCGCCTTCGCGTGAATTTTCATCTTCAGGCCGCCCACGCCGATTGCGCCCCACGTCCGAACACCGTCGCGGTTGGTGTCGCGGTCGTGAACCTCGATCCCTTCGATCCCCAGCGGAGGGACGGCGTTCAGGTCGATCATGGCCCGCAGGTCGGACAGGGTCGATCGAACCGACTTCGGCAAGAGCGTCACCCCCGTGGAACCGGCGGAGACGATCAACTGACAGCCATCGAGCCCCTCGGCCATCGCGTCAGCATCGACTCCGGCCAGGGGAGTCAGCGCCGCTCCGGTTGCCTCTCCGATCGCCTGGGCCACCGCTTCGGCCCGATCCATTCGCCGAGACGAGACGATGACCTCAGCCCCTTGCCGGGCGAGTAACCGGGCCACCCGCTGGCCGACCGGCCCCGTTGCCGCCAGCACTGCCGCCTTCACTCCGTCGAGCGATCCCCCCAGCCCCGCCTTGGCCGAGAGCACCGCTGCCGCGGCGGTCGTGTTGGCTCCGTTCGGGTCGAGCAAAACCGAGACGCGGAAGGGACCGAAAAAGGCGTCCTTGGCCGCGTTCAGCAGCGCCTCGGCCCGTGCCACGTCTGTTCCACCGATGAAGAGGGCCGTCTGTTTCAGGTCTTGCGGACCTCTCGTGAACAGCCCGCCATAGACGAGGTCGCGGACCTGCACCGGCGTCACGTTGCCGTGCCGAAACAGGTGATCGACCCCGGCATCCACGGCCACGACCGCGTCGAAGACACTCGGCTGCGGGTCGGTATCGAGCTGCAAGAGGATGGTCTTCATGGCAATCACGCCGGGAGTGCGGATTGGTTGATCGGGCAGGCGAGGGTTCTGCCTCGCCCGCCCAACCGAGAATCGCGTTGGGAAGCAATCAGGCGAACGGGTGCTTCGCGGCGTCCTTCTTCGCAACCACTTCCGAGGCAGCCGGTTCGCCCTTCATGGCGCGCTGAATCGACAGCTTGGTGGCCTCGTAGTTGTACTGGTTGATCTTGTCCTTGTCCTTGGCTTCCGGGTGAATGAAGACGCCACAGACAATGCACAGGTCCTCAGCCTTGTCGGCCGGGATGGTGCCGTCGGCCACGCAGTCGGCCACGGCCTTGGCCACGGCGTACTGGGCGGGGCCGAACATCAGGACGGCCTGATCGAGCCCCTTGATCGTGACCTTGGTAATCAGCACCGTGGCCGGCTTGACGGCCAGGTTCGGCTCCAGCACCGCCAGCAGGTTCGTGTGACCATGCGACTGGTTGGACAGGGCATTGGCGAAGGCAGCGCCGACCGGACCGGTCTTGGTGCCGATCATCAGGTCGATGTGGGCGACCTCGTTTCCGTCACCGACAAGGGCTTCACCAACGAGCAGGGTATGATCGCTTGCCATCAGTCATCGTCTCCGAGGCAGGTTGCAGAAAAAGAAAAGGAGGCGGAGCGTTGCTGCCGACGTTCGAGCGCCGGCCGATCCAGGCGCAATGGTCCGGCAGGTGGTTGCGTGGCATGATAACAGGACGGCACCGCCTCGCAAGGGTCGGGCGGCGGCTTTGGCGGGGATGTCCGCCCGAGGTGGTGCCGGCATTCGGAGCCTCCTCTCGTGTCCCGGATGGTCCTGATCGTCGGCGCCAGTGTCCGAGCGGCTGCCTTCTCGGCGCTCCGGGCCGGTTTCGACCCCGTCGCCATCGATCTGTTCGCCGACTGGGATCTGCAACACGTCTGCCAGGCCCATCGCCTTGAGCCTGCGAACTACCCCGAAGGATTGGCGACGCAAACGGCCCTCCTGCCCCGATCCCCCTGGTGCTACACCGGCGCGATCGAGAACCACCCGGACCTGATCGACCGAATCACCCGCGATCGGCCCCTCTGGGGCAATTCCGGCGAGGTCGTGCGGCGGGTCCGCGATCCCTTTGCCCTGACCGACCTCTTGCGCCGCTTCGGCCTGCCTGCGGTTGACACCCGACGCCACTCCCGAGGCCTCCCGACCGACGGCTCGTGGCTGGTTAAGCGTCTCCGATCAGCCGGCGGAGCCCACATTCGGCCCTTCATCGCCAACGAGCCCGGGCCGAGCGAGGGGATCGAGTGCCTCCAGCGCCGCCTGATCGGCCCGAGCGGCTCCGCCGTGTTCGTGGGGACTCGCGGGGGATCGGCCCGGTTGGTCGGGGTGACTCGGCAGTGGATCGGGCACGAGGGTGCGGCGTTCGGCTACCTCGGGAGCCTGGGGCCTGTCCGGGTCGCTCGGAACGTTCAGACCCAACTCCAGCAACTCGGCGCCGTTCTGGCCGGCGAATTCGAGCTTCGCGGCCTCTTTGGCGTCGATTTCGTCCTCAGCCACGGCAAGGCCTGGCCGGTCGAGGTGAACCCAAGGCCCACCGCGTCGGTCGAGGTCCTGGAATGGGCCACCGGCCGTTCACTGTTCCGGGAACATGCCGAGGCCTTCAATGCGGAGGATGCGGAGAACGTGTATGACGGGCACGAGACTTGCCCTGACCATCGTCCCATGAAGGTGGGCAAGCTGGTGGTCTTCGCTCCGGTCGAGGGCCGGGTGCCCGACGCGATGACCTGGAAGGTGGTCGATCCCCGCTCCGGTCCCTGGCCGAAGCTCGCGGATCTTCCCCCCCCGGGCACCGTCTTCCAGCCGGGACAGCCGGTGCTGACCCTCCTGGATGCCGCCGCGACGGCCTCGGCCTGTCGCTCCCGATTGATTCGGCGTCTGGCCCGATGGCGGACGCGGTTGCGATCCTGGGGCGAGGCCACCGAACCGCCCCCGAACGCTGGGCAACACGGTTGACTGGCGAGAACCGATGGCCGATTGGTGACGTAGAAGACAAGACCGGATCGTTTGGAACGAACAAACGTCCTGGCAGTTGCCAGAATTGGATCAAAGGAGACCTGGAGCCGTGATTTTCGATCCTGTCTACTTCCTGTTTCTCGCCCCGGCGATGCTGCTGGCCGCCTGGGCTCAAATGCGCGTGAAGTCCGCCTATGCGGAAGGTTCGGAGATCCTCTCTTCCTCCGGCGTGACCGGCGCTCAGGCCGCCGCCGAGGTGATGCGCTCGGAAGGCTTGAATCGGATCGAGATCGAGCCGGTCGAGGGCTACCTGAGCGACCACTACGACCCGAGGCACAAGGTCTTGCGGCTCTCTCCTGGGGTGTACGGCGAGCGTTCCCTGGCCGCGCTCGGCATCGCCGCGCACGAGGCCGGGCATGCCCTGCAAGATGCCCACAGCTACGGTCCCCTGGCAATCCGAAACCTGCTGGTTCCGGTGGCCGGGTTCGGCTCAAACTTCGCCTGGATCGTGATGATCGTCGGCTTTTTCATGGGCTCGATGAACATCATCCTCGGCGGCATCGCCCTGTTCTCGGCCGTCGTCGTCTTCCAGCTCGTGAACCTGCCGGTCGAGTTCGACGCCAGCCGACGGGCTCGCGAACACCTGATGACCACCGGCCTGATCTCTACTCAGGAAGAACCGGTCGTCGCCAAGGTCCTCAACGCCGCCGCCTGGACCTACGTGGCGGCCACCCTGTCGAGCATCCTCACCCTGCTCTACTTCCTCTTCCGCTCCGGCCTGCTCGGCGGCCGAAGCGAATAACCGACCGGCTTCGACGGACCTCAGATTCCACACGGCCCAGTCATCCCTTCGGATGGCTGGGCCGTGTTCGTGATTGAGAGCGATTGCCGTCTGGGTGGTAAACCCGTATGCGAAGAGTTGTCCGGACCATTCCTGAACCCGATGGTTCTGAACAGTCCCCTCGTTCATGCATCCAGCTCTCGATCCCACATCATGGAGGAGTTCGGAACGTCCTCGCCCAAGACCCCATCTCGCTTCGGCTTGGGGCCTTTGACCTCACCCCGCGACGCGATGACCCATGAGGAATAGAGCATCGCCAGCGCCGCCGAGTAGAAGGCCATCCAGTGGCCCGAGAACATCCGGAATACCGCCGGGGGCATGTCCCCTCCCGCCGGTTGCTTCCCGGCCGGGGCCATTACCCAGAAGTTCAGCATGAAGTTCACGAACGCGTAGACAAAGAACGCCGAGGTCATCCACCGCATCCAGCGTGGACAGCCCCGCAGGGCGAGTCGCCAGGCATCCTCTCGCCTGGCTCCCCGGACCATCTGCCTCGAGGCGAGCAAGGCGGGAAGCCAGACGACGAAGACGCCGACGTGCAGTCCCCAGGTTGCCATGCCGAGCGGCTGGGGCTCGCCCAGCCAGGCGCAGCCGTGGGCAACGAGACTCAGCACGAGCCCAACGGCGGCCAGGGCAAGAAACGGCACGATGAGCACGGCCATGAGCGATCAGAGCGTCTTCAGATACTCGATCAGGTCCAACGTCTCCTGCTCGGTCAGCTCGCCGAGGCCGGTGACGAAGTCCGGCGCGTGGTCGCCGGTCAGGGCGTCGCGGAGGGTCCGGGCGCGGCCGTCGTGCAGGTAGGGATCGTTGTCGTAGGTGCCGCGGAGCGACGGCGGATTATACCCCTTGTACACGTCTCGCTCTTCTTCCAGCCCGACGATATGGATCTCACCGTCGGTGAAGTTCGGCCCGGAATGACAGGTGTTGCAGGCGGCCTTGGCCGATCGGAAGACCTCTCGACCCCGCTCGGCCGCTTCCGAGATTTCTCCGTTCGAGCCGACGTACGGGTTCCGAGGGTGTTCGAGCGTCTTGAGGTAGCTGATGAGGGCCTCGACATCCTCATTGCTGGGCGCCTCGCCCTGCATGCTCTTGGTGAACGACTCGATCATCGCCTCCTCAAAGCTCGTTTGCCAGCCGTGCCAGGTCCAGGGGCCGGTCTGGTAGGCTCCTCGAAGGGTGGGCACGTCTTTTTGGCTGCGGTCGGAGCGCAGATTCGAGAAGTCGTGCCAGCCGTCGTTCATCGTGTCGAAACGCTGGCCGTTGTGGTGGCCGTCGCTGTGGCAGGTGTTGCAGCTATACCACTGGTTATGCGAGCGAACGGCGTCGTGAAAGATGATCTCCCCGCGCCGGACGATCGACAGCTCCTCGGGGCCTCCCAGGTCGATTGTCCGGATCAGCTCGGCCGAATCGGCGTCGATCACCTGAACCGAGTCACCCAGATAGTTGGCCACGTACAGCGTCTTGCCGTCGGGGGCAAAGGCCAGCTCGGTCGGCCGGCCTCCGGTGGCGATGCGGCGGAAGCGGCCGTCCCCTCCCAGCAAGGAGAAGTGAATCAGGTCTCGTGAGCCCCCCGTGCGCCAGGGAAGCCGTTGCAGGTCGGTTCGGAGCAGAAGGACCTCATGCGATCCTCCGGCCGAGATGGCGATGTACTTGCCGTCGCCACTGACGGCCAGTCCGTGCACGTCGCCGACGGCATCCCCCTGCGGGTCGAGCGACTGCGTGGCGTAATCCTCGGGAGAGCCGTTGAGCGGCACCCGCGTCAGGCGCTGGCCGAGCACCCAGCCAAGGTCGATGTTCCGGTCGGTCGTCGCCATGCCTCGGTTTTCCATGTTGGCGACGTAGCCAGTCTCCCCCGAGGGGTCGATCGCCACTTGCCGGAGGTTCGACCCCCGGATCGGATAGGTGCGTTCGACGTTCAGATCGGCCGTGCGAATCAAGGTCAGGTCACCCGATCGGGTGTTGCCGACGAGCAATCGCTCGCCGTCGGGGCTCAGGGCCAGCCCTCTCGGCTCTCGACCCACATCGACCCGACCGGTGATCTCCAGGCGGTCGAGATCCACCCGAACGACCTCATTGGCCACGCCGACGGCCACGTAGGCCGTCGTCCCGTCCTCGGCAATCACCACGCCTCGGGGCTCGGGGCCGACCTCGATCCGGCCGGTCACTTCCAGCGAATCGTCACCCACCTGGAGCACGGCCAGATCATAGCCGTACCAGTGCGTGACGGCTGCCCGGCGGCCGTCCGGCGCGAAGGCCACGCCGGCCGGCTTCTGTCCGGTCGGGATTTCGGTCAGAACGTCGCCCGATTCGGTATCCACGAGCGAAACCGTGTCGGCCGTCTGATTGGCCGTGAGCAGGCGGGAGCCGTCGGCCGAGAGGGCCAGGGCGATCGGTGAGCGGTGGGGCTCGGCCGGGGCGGTGTCCGTCTCATCGCCGATCGTCGATCGGGACGAGGTCGCCATCAGGGTCGCGAGACCCAGCACCAGGGCGATCGGCGCCAGGGCCATTCGGGCAATCGGGTGATGCGTCACAGCTTTACGCTCCTCCGGAAGACAAAGGCGGGCAGCGATCGGCGAGAACGCCGGCGGGAAGGCCGGGCGCGGGCGGAGTCGGTGCGCACGGTGGCACATTCTCCCAAGCATACGCACCGACCCCAGACGCCGACAAGCACGACCACCCCGGTTCGACGCGGCGGGGTCGCGCTCTCGACACGGCTCTTCTTCCTCGGAGAAGCGTCGATCAGTCGTCGGTCGGGTCCATCGGTTCCTTGATCGAGCGGAGAAAGAACTCCGCCTTCTTCTTCACCTTGAGCTGCGCGGCGTGGGCCTCGGCGGCGGCTTTCTCGGCATATGGGAAGGTGGCGACCGGTCGGCCGCCGATGTCGCAGACCGCCCAGACCACGCGCATCCGGGGCTGAGCCAGGGGTTTGCGTCGGCTGGTTTCCTCGGGCTTCGGCCGCATCGGGGTGGGGGTCGCGGGGGCTCGGGCGGCGGCCTCTCGATCGCGGGCTTCGACCGCCTCGACCTCGGCGCGGAGGTCGCGGAGCGATCGACCTCGGGCTGGGCGTCGTGCCATGATCCTCGGTTCCTTTTCAGTATTCGCAGAGCGATGGATGGGGGAGTGCGGCAGAGCAGAGCAGAGCGGGGGCACGCAGCGCGGGGCGGCCGGGCGTTCGCGTTCAGGAACCGCCGAGCCGATACAGCATCGCCTCATCGACCGCCTCGAACCCGAGCGACTGATACAGCGCCAGGGCGGCCTCGTTCGGGGCTCGGGTCTGGACGGCAAGGGCGTGAATGCCTCTCTGCATATGGTAACGAATCACCTCCCGAATCAAGTATTTCCCGAGCCCCTGCCGTCGCGATTCGTTCGCCACCTCGACATCAATCAGCCCCGCGCGGAGCCGACCGTCGAGCCGTTCGAACCCGGCCATGTCCCACGTCGTCGCCGTCGCCACGGCTCGGCCCGCCGAGTCCTCCAACTGAAACCGGATCGCATACGTCGCCCCCAGCGCCAGTGCGTCCCACCACGAAGCAAACGCCGCGTCCTCCTCGACCGTCAGCTGGAAGCGACGCCGCAGGAGGACCGACTTCGGATCGAAACCCGGCTCGGCACTGCCGGAGAGATCCCGTTCCAGCAAGATCGATCGGGCGACCTCGTTGAACCCCGAGGCCCGCGCTGCCCGGTGAAACGCGTCGTGCTCCCGGAGAATCCCGGCGAACTCGCTCCCGCCGTAAATGCCCCAGTAGAACGGGTTCAGCGGATACTGCCCCCCCGCGTAGATCACCTGCGCCCCTTCGGCCCGGAGCCTCGCCACCGACTGCTCGATCAGGAGCGGGCCGACCCCCTCGTCGGCTTCCGGGCCGATTGCGAGCATGGCGATCGTTCCCATCGACCGATCCAGGCGGTGCGATGCTCCGGCCGCCTCAACCGGCCCGAAGCCCGAATGCACAAACCCGATGGGCCGGCCATTCTCCTCGGCAACAATCAGGTCCTGAAGCGAAAAGCCCAGGTGGTTGTAGCAGGCTTCGGTCAGTTCTCGGGGCTTCAAGGGCCGGGCCACGCCGTACGAGGGCGTTCCCTCGTTCCAGAGCCGAACCAGGGCCGGGATGTCATCATTGCGAGCAGTGCGAAAGGTGGTCACGAGACGGTCCCGGCGGCTTCGAACACGAGAACCCTACGAACATGGATTACGAAAGCGTCAGGTCACCGCAACCTGGATGGCTTCCCCTTCAACCCGAACCTCGAACACCTCAATCCGAATCGATTTGAACGTTGTGCTCTGCCCGTCTCTCACGTTGAACTGCCAGCCGTGCCAGGGACAGGTCACAACCCCTCCTCGGCAAACCCCTTCGGCCAGCGGGCCTCCCTGGTGCGGACAGATGCCATCGACGGCCACAATCTCTCCGTCGAGGTTGAAGAGCGCGACGATCCGTCCCTCGTACTCGACTTCCTTCGACGATCCCGGCGGCAGATCCTCAAGACGGGCCAGAGTGACAAACTCGGACATCAGACTCTCGACTCCCTCTCACCTGGCTTGGCCGGCGACCGTCTTGGCGGAGTGATTGACGAACCGATCCACTCCCCCGCTCGGGACGGGCCCGCGATCCTCCGAATAGACCGCCCGTGGTCCGATCCTGTCAATCTCCTCGGTCCATCATCTCCGAAGGATCGCCGCGTGCCTACACTCAACCTGGGTCAAGATTGCTCGAAATGGGCAGGCGATCAACTTCGAGCTTGATCTCCTGATCGGAGGGTGAATGGACGATCTCATCGTCATCGGCGGGGGTTGGGGAGGTCTGGCAACCGCCGCGTTGGCCCGAGCCCAGGGCTTGCGGGTCAGCCTGCTCGAAGCCCATACGAAACTCGGCGGCTGCGCCGGCTGGTTCGATCGCGGTCCTTACACCTTCGACGCCGGAGCCACCGCCCTGATGGGCCTCGGCCCCGACGAACCGGTCGGCGGACTCCTTCGCGCCATCGGCCTGAAGGTCGAAGGGGCTCGCACCCCGAGCTACCGCGTCTGCCTGCCCGATCGAACGCTCGACATCGTCCCCGACCCCTCCCGATTCGAGCAGAACATCCGGGCCGCCTTCCCTGGCCTCGACCGCTCCCGGACCCGCTTCTGGAGGCTCCAGGAAGCCGTCGGCTCGACCCTCTTTGCCTGCGCCGGCCGCGTGCCGAGGCTCCCGGCCCGGTCGGTCGGCGATCTCGTGCACGACCTTCGCATCCTCGGTCCCCGCGGCCTCCTGGCGGCGAGCACCTGGCCCCTGACCGTTCTCGACGTGATGCGGCTGCTTGGCCTGGCCCACGATCGCCCCTTTCGGGCTCTCGTGGCGATGCTGTTACAGGACACCGCTCAGGCAGGGCCGGAAACCGTTCCTTTCGCCAACGCCTCGGCCTGTTTACAGGCGTATCGGATGGGCATGAGCCGCCCCGTCGGCGGCATGAGAGCCCTGGCCGAAGGAATCGGCGAGCGCTTCGAGGCAATGGGCGGCACGCTGCGACGGGCCACCCTCGTCGATCGCGTTCGGGCCGACGGTCTCGGCGGCTTCGAGGTCATCACCCGACGCCGACAGACCCTCAAGGCCCGGCAGGTCGCCTTCAACCTGCCGATCGACCTCGCCGCCCGGTTGCTCGGCCGCGATCTGGAGGGGATGCTCGCTCGCCGCGAAGTCCAGAGCCGGGCCTCCTGGAGCGCCTTCACCGCCTACCTGGCGATTCGACGCGACGCCGTTCCCGACGACGGCCCCCTGTTCTATCAGGTCCTCCGCGACCACCACGCACCGATCCACGACGGTAACAACGTCCTCGTCTCCCTCTCTCCTCCCGGTGACCCCGGCTACGGTCCTCCCGATGTTCGGGTCGCCACCCTCTCGACCCACACCCGGCCGAGCGACTGGCAAGGGCTTTCGGCCGACGACCACGCCGCCAGGAAAGCCGACTACGCCGCTCGCATGATCGCCGCGCTCGGTCAGGCCCTCCCGAACGCTCCCGATGCCCTCCTCCATGCCGAGTTCGGCACCCCTCGCAGCTTCTCCCGCTACACCAGGAGAACCGCCGGGGCCGTCGGCGGCCCTCCCGTCTCCCGACGCAACAGCACCTTCCTCGCGGTCGGGTCCGACGTCCTCGGCCCCGGCCTCTGGGTCGTGGGAGACTCGGTCTTCCCCGGACAGGGGACGATAGCCGTCGTCCTCTCAGGTATTCGGGTCGTCGAACGCATCACCGGCCGAAGCTGGGAAACGATGCGAACCTCCCCTCCTGCCCCCCCGACCGCCGAACTCCAGGAAGTTTTGCTTGCAAATTCCCGTTAATCGGGTACGTATGCGAAATTCAGTCACTTCTTTTCGTGCGAGCTTGCATCCACTTCTCTTTCTGGTGAGGCGTTCAGAACTCTCGTGGACGATCCCCAATCGCTCGATGCGCTGATTATTGCCCCCCACCCCGACGATGCTGAACTGGGCATGGGCGGCACCATCCTCCGCTTGATCCAGCAAGGCTGGTCCGTCGGCATCCTCGACCTGACCAGTGGCGAGCCGACCCCGCTCGGCTCGGTCGAGATTCGCCAGAACGAAACACTTGAGGCCAACCGCCACCTCGGCAACCCCTGGCGATCGAACCTCGGTCTGCCCAACCGGAGCCTTGAACCGACCCTGGAGCATCGCCGGGCCCTTGCCGCCGTCTTCCGTCGCGTTCGGCCCCGCCTGATCTTCGCCCCGTTCTGGGAAGACGCCCATCCCGATCACCTGGCCGCGACCCGATTGGTCGAGGATGCCCGCTTCTGGAGCAAGCTTTCGAAGTCGGACATTCCGGGAACCCCCTTCCATCCGGCCCGAATCCTCTATTATTTCAGTGTCCACCTGAAGATCGTCGAGCGCCCGAGCTTTGTCCTCGATATCAGCGACCAGCAGGGGGACAAGCTCGCCGCCCTCCGCTGCTACCGATCGCAACTGGTCGACAACCAGCCGGAAGGCCGACCGGGAGTGATCGACAGTGTCGCCGATCGCTCTCGATTCTGGGGGCACGTCGTCGGGGTCCAGCACGCCGAGCCGTTTGCCAGTCGGGAGCCGATCGGCCTGACCGGCCTCCGCGACGTCCTGCTCTGATCCGATCCATCCGGGACATCAAGGACCGCGCCGATGCCGCCGCTCTACCGGATGCCCGTCTTCTACCTGCTCGTCCTGCTGCTCGGCGGCGCGGTCGGCCTGGCCTCCTGGATCGGCGGAGAGCCCCTCGGATCGGCCGATCGCTCGGGGCTCGATGATCGCCCAAACGCGCGAGCCGACCGGCAAGACGCAATCCCGGCCGAACCCAACACGCCGAGCGACGACGGCATCCTTCGCACCTCCGACGGCCTGCGTCGCAAGGTCCTGGTCCGGGAACTCGGCCTCCGTCCCCGCTTTCGTCCCGATCCGGCCAGCCCCTCCTCGGGCGACGATCTCGACTACTACGCCATTCACTTCGTCTTCGATGAGGCCGACCCGACCGGGCCCGATGCCCCGCGCTTCCTCCAGATCGGCCCGGCCGAGGGGCCGCCGCTCGGCTGGGTTCCCGAGTCCGGCCTGCTTTCCTGGAACACCAGGCTTATGGCCCGGCCCACCCCAAACCGTTCTCGGCCACCCCTGGTCATCTACCGAAATCGCTCGTGCCTGCTCGATGCCCTCGCCGGCCGCCGCTGCCTCGACCACGGCGAGAGTTGCCCCATCGAAGGCGAGGAACCGGAACCGGCCACCGACCCGTCCGACTCCGATCCGACGCTCGGCCTCCCCATTCTCTCCAGCGCCTCGATTCCTCAGCCGGATGGTTCCACCCGGACGATCTTCGAGGTCGCCAGCCTCGTGGCCGATCGCGCTCCCCCGCCGCCCCCCCCGAGCGAGCCTCCTGAGTTTCTCAAGCGATCGCTCCGACAGATGTACCTCGCCGTGGTCATCGACACGACCGCATCCATGCAGGCCTCAATCGAGAGTGCCCGCGACCTGGCCTCGGAGCTGGTCGAGGAAGCGACGCGCCAGGACGTGACCCTGCGCCTCGCCCTCGTCGCCTACCGCGACGACCACCCGACGTTCGGCTACTCGGTCCGCATCGTCTCCCCCTTCGCGTCCCCTCGGGTCTTCCGCGGGGCACTCGATCGGATCGAAGCGGCCTCCCGAGGCGATGGCACCGTGGCCGAGGCGGTCCTCGACGGCGTGGCCGCGGCCCTTCCTGCGCCTCCCGAGGCCCCGATCGGCTCCCGCGATTACCTCGTCTGGCCAACCGGCCGTGAAGGGGATCTGGCCACGAAGTTGCTCGTTCTGATCGGCGACGCCCCGGACCACGACCGCGACACCGTCCGAGCCGAGGCCCTGGCCGACTGGGCCAGGCAACACCGCATCACCATCGCTGCCGTCTCGATCGAGCGTGACGACCTCCGCGGCGACGAGCCCGAGCGCTACCGGAGCCAGTGGGACGCCCTCGCCTCCGGGTCGTTCCTCCCCCGCGATCGCTCGGCGAACTTCGAGCAACCGATTTCCCCCGTCCGGCCGTCCCTGCGCGACCCCTCGGCCCTCAGGCCGACCCTCCGAGCGATCATCGACGACCGTGTCCTCGCCGCCCGAGAGCTGGCCGCCCTGCTCGACGCCGAGGCCGAGGGGCGCTTGCAAGACTACGTCGATCGGCGCGGCCTGAAGCTCAACCAAATCGCCCCGGTCCTCGTCGATTTGCACGGCGGCCAGCCCCGTCCCGAACCCAGCCCCGACCCCCGCCGAAACGGTCAGCGCGCTCCCTCGGTCCGCCGAGGCTGGATTGCCGAGGCCGTCGAGAACCAGCCGCTCGTGACCGTCGAAATGCTCATGACCCGCCCGGAGCTGGACGCCCTGATCGCCGAGTTGAGCCAGTTCCAACAGGCTCTCGAAGCCGGGGCCGACGACCTGACCGACCTGCTCCGGATCGGCACGGCCGCGGCCAGTGGAGAGGCTGCCTTTCTCTCCTCCGATCGCGGCGACCGCACCTTTGCCGAGCATCTGGCCCGGCGCCAGGGGCTCCCCCCTGCCCCTCCCGAGAGCCTGCTCAACCGCTCTCAGGCCGATCTCCTCCAGGCTGATGCCCCCTACCGGGCGGCGGTTTCTCAACGGATTGCCTCGGCAATCGCCCAACTGCTCGATCGCCGCCAGGCCCCCGACTGGGACGACCCGAACCGGACCGTCTCCGGCATGGCCCTGGTGCCTTACGGTCCGATCGACTTCTGAGGTCCGAGCCCCACCAGCACCGTGTCAAACCGCCGTCGTCCTTAACGTTCAACACCATGAGCGGCGCAGAACCTAGGGTGACCGCCGATCGTCAAACGATTCCCCCACGGCAGGTGCTCATTGACTTCCCCTTCCGCAATTTCTAGGTTTATCGGTTGACCTGCCACGGATCGCGTCTGCTGGGTCGGTTCGATGCTCGGTCCAGGCCGGACGCACCCCTTTTTGTCCAAGTCGATGACTCTCTGGGAGGAAGCCTCGATGGCCCGTCCGATCACGCTGTTCACCGGCCAGTGGGCCGATCAACCGCTGGAGCATTGGGCCCCGAAGGTTGCCCAGTGGGGTTACGACGGTATCGAGCTGCCCTGCTGGGGAGGGCACTTCGATGTCTCTCTGGCCTTGAAGGACAGCGGCTACTGCCAGCAACGCAAGGACCTGCTCGAACGGCACAACCTGCGCTGCTGGGCCATCTCGGCCCACCTGGTCGGTCAGGCCGTGCTCGACCCGATCGACGAGCGGCACAAGGCGATCCTCCCGCCTCACGTCTGGGGAGACGGCGACCCGAAGGGGGTCAACGAGCGGGCCGCCGAGGAGATGAAGAACACCGCCCGAGCCGCCGCGAAGCTCGGCGTGCCAGTCGTCAACGGCTTCACCGGCTCCTCCATCTGGCACATGCTCTACGCCTTCCCGCCGACGCCAAGTTCGATGATCGACGCCGGCTACCAGAAGTTCGCCGACGTCTGGAACCCGATTCTTGATGTGTTCAAGCAAGAGGGGATCCTGTTCGGCCTGGAAGTCCACCCGACCGAGATCGCCTTCGACATGTACTCGGCCCACAAGGCGATTGACGCCGTCGACGGCCGTCCCGAGTTCGGCTTCAACTACGACCCGAGCCACCTGCTCTGGCAGGGGATGGACCCGGTCCAGTACCTCCGCTGCCCGAAGATCCGCAAGCGGGTCTACCACGTCCACGTCAAGGACGTCGCCACCACCCTCGACGGCCGCACCGGCCTGCTCAGCTCTCACCTCGACTTCGGCGACCCCCGACGCGGCTGGGACTTCCGCTCCCCCGGCCGCGGCCAGGTCAACTTTGCCGAGATTACCCGCGAGCTGAACCACATCGGCTACGAAGGCCCCCTCTCCGTCGAGTGGGAAGACCCCGGCATGGACCGCGAGTACGGCGCCGAGGAGGCCGCCGCTTTCATCCGCCGCACCATGATGTTCCCCGCCGCCGGCCGCGCCTTCGACTCCGCCTTCGCCGAAGGCCAGGCCAAGGCCTGACACCCTCTCACAATCCGGCCACCCTCCCGGGGGCGCGATCCTGCTCAGGGGCGTGCCCCCGCTCGCATTTCTGGGCGGAGGACCGGCGGCAATTCGCCAACACTCTGGCATGTGTCGATTCCTCCTGCCCTCCCTCCCTCTCGGGGGAGCTGCGGCCATCCCGGCCCCAGATCTCAGGCCCTCGGGAAATATCGCTTGGCGCTGACTACAATTGTGGTCATGATGTCGCAGGTCGGTCTCGGTCAACCCGAATGCGGAGGGCAACACCATGGGCGCAGAGTCGCCTCGAATCTCGGATGCGGAATGGGAGGTGATGGAGGCCATCTGGGCCCTCGGGCCCGCGACGCCGGCCCAGGTCATCGAACGGGTCGCGGCGTCTCGGGGGTGGAACCACCGGACGGTCCGGACCCTGCTGGCTCGACTCGTCGAGAAGGGGGCCCTCCAGCGCGACGAGGACGGTGCGCGGTCGGTCTACCTGGCGGCGGTTGACCGCGACGCGTGTGTTCGCGACGAAGGGCAAAACTTCCTCGCCAGGGTCTTCGCCGGGGATGCGAAGGCCCTGCTCGTCCACTTCGCCCGTGAGGCGAAGCTCGACGCCGACGAACTCCAGCGGCTCAAGGCCCTGCTCGACGAGAAGACCCGCGGGGAGAAGCCCAAGGAGGAGGGATCATGACCATTCTGATCGACGTCATCGACCGGGCCTTGCCGATCCTCTGGCGGGCGACCTGGCAAGCCTCGCTCCTGGTCGTCCTGGTCCTCGTCGTCCGGGCGATCCTCGGCGAAAGGCTGTCCCCCGCCTGGCGGCACGCCCTCTGGTGTCTCGTGCTCGCCCGGCTCCTCGTCCCGGTGCTCCCGAGCAGCCCGGCGAGCCTCTACCGGCTCGCTCCGACCCTCGGTGCCGACGCGAACGACAAGCCCGCCCGCGTCGCGTCGATGCCTTCGCAAAACCTCCCGATGATCACCGATCCGGCCCCGACGCCGACCGATCCCGCACGATCCGTCGAGCGGCCCTCCCTGGTCGCCGAGTTGAGGGACGAGCGGGGAATCGACCGGGCAACGGCCCCTCTCACACGTCCCCCCGCTCGATGGTCGTTGCCTCGGCTCGCCGGCCTGGCCTGGCTCCTTGGAGTGTTCCTGCTTTCGTCGAGGACGCTCGTCGCCTCGGTCCGACTGGCGAGGACGAGCCGGACCTGGGCGGATGCCGATGACCCCGAAATCCTGGCCCTGCTCAACGCTTGCCGGCATCAGATGGGCCTTCGCCGATCGGTCCGAGTCCGGATCGCCCCGGACGACCTCGGCCCGGCAGCCACAGGCTTCGTGCGCCCGAGCATCGTGATCCCCCGGTCGGTGCTGGCGTCAATCTCCCGGAACGACCTCGAACATATCCTGATGCACGAGTGTGCCCACATCCGGCGCGGGGACGTGGCCGTGCACTGGCTGACGACCGCCGCCGTGATCGTCCACTGGTTCAACCCGGTCTCCTGGTTTGTCGCCTCTCGGATTCGGGCCGACCGGGAACTCGCCTGTGATGCGGAGGTCCTCTCGCGCCTCGACGGCGACCGCCGCTCCTCCTACGGCGGGACGATCCTCTCCCTGGCGGGCCGGCTCGTCCCCCCCCGGCCATTGCCCGGCCTCGTTGGCGCCTTCGGAGCCCGCTCCCTCTTGCAGGAAAGGATCACCATGATCGCCTCCTCTTCGCCCCATCCAAGGGCCTGGAACCGCCTCGCCGCCCTCTTGCTCATCCTGCTCGCCCTCGTCGGCCTGACCGACGCCGCCCCTCCCCCGATCGAGGCCGAGGAGCCCGCCCTCCGGGCGGTCCCGCAGCCCATCGCCCCCCGCATCGTCAAGGACGACCCCCTGCTCGACGACGCGACCCAGAAACGGATCGACGAACTCATCCGCGACCTGAGAGAGATCAACTCCGTCTTCCCTCCGAGCTGGGCCTCGTCCATCCGCGATCTCGCCGAGCTTGGCGAGATCGCCGTACCGAGCTTGATCGAGGAACTCGACCGCACGACCGAGGATCGACCGCTCCGGGCACTCGGCTTCACGCTCCGGGCCATTGGCGATCCTCGGGCCGTGCCTGCCCTGATCCGGGCGATCCCCCGCACGCTGGTCGAGTCGGGGAGCGACTCCGGATTGCGGATGGAAGACCCGGAACTGCGTGCCTTCCTGCAGGAGCACGACCTCGACGGCGTTCCGAGGGACCGTTCCTTTAACTTCGGCAGGTCGTTTCGCGAGATCACAGGGGCCTTGAAAGCGATCACCGGCCAGCAGTTCAATGAGGGTGAGCTGAACTTCGTCGCTCTCGCAGGAGGTCCGGCCCAGCAGCGGCTCCAGCGGCGCTACATGCACGATCTCGCCGAGCGATGGGCCACCTGGTGGGAGGATCACTGGCGGCAGTTCACCGACGACCCGGCCCATGCCGAGGTCAACCTTCCCCCCCTCCCTGCTGCCCCCCAGCCTGCCAAGCGTACCGACCCTTCCTTTCCGACAGGGCCGAAGGCCCGCCAGACGGGAATCTGGGCGAACGTGATCGCCGGCCCTCCACAGTCGCTCGACTACTACCGGACGTTCATCGACCTCGATACGCGCCGAGAGCTTCCCTGGCCTGACGCACTGGGGACTCCGGACGAGGCCGCCCCCGAAAACGTCGCCTTCTGGGCCGCCGACGCGGGGTACGACCTGCAAGGGATTGCGTACCAGCCCCCCGGCTCGCAGACCTCTGCTTACGGAATCCGAGGGATTGGCCTCCGCGCCTGGCAGGTCGAGGATGAGGTCTTCGGGACCATCGAACAGGACCTCCGGGGCAATCGGATTCCCGACCTGGACCGCCCGGCCGGTGAGATCCTCGTCGACATCGACCCGGCAACCGGCTCCTACCGTCCTGAGCACACGGCCACCTTTCTTTTTCAGACCCGAGAAGGGGCGACCGGCATTCTCCAGGTGACCGGCCAGATCACCGAGCTGTTCACGGACGACGACATCGGCCAGCCAGGTTTGAGCACGACTCGGGGGTTCTACCGAGGGGTCCAGTTCCAGTACAAGCTCCTTTACGAGGAGGAGGAATGATCCGATCGTGATTCCTCTCCGAATGGACGGGCGTCGGTGCTCGATTGTTCGCCTTGCTGGGCCTCTCTTGGACAGCCCTGAGTTTGTCATCGCCGTCGTCCTCCGACCTGGAGGGCGACGGCGTCGTTGCTTTTCTCGATTCCCACTTGTCGACGCGTCGGAAAATGGGAACGATGAATCCTTGCGGATCGAGACCGGTTCGATCGCCATCCGCTGGATGAGGCCCGCCCTCGGACACGAGCCCAGGAGGTCGCTTGATGGAAGAACCCCCGTCCGGTCCCCCTTCCCCCTCGCCGTTGAGGATCGAACGCGACCTCTCTGCCTCTGCCGCCTCTCCGCGGCCCACCCGACGGCCCCGCCCCGCCTGGCTCGCCTTGCTGATACCCCTCGTCTTGACCCCCGGCTCGGTCAAGGGCCAGACGACCCTGGAACGGATCGAGCAATCCGGCCGATTGACCTACGGGTCCGACATGGAAGGGGGCGGCCCCTTCGCCTACATCGACCCGAACGACCCGAACCGGCTCATCGGTTTCGAGGTCGAGCTGATGGACGCCCTGGCCGATCGGCTCGGGGCCGAGGCCGAGCTGGCTCAGGGCCAGTGGGACCAGTTGCTCAACGTCCTGTCGGCCGGCAACGTGGATGCGGTGGTCAACGGCTACGAGCTGACCCCGGCCCGCGTGCGGACTTATCGGGCGACCCGGCCGTACTACCTCTTTCAGCTCCAGTTAATGGTACGCAAGGGGTCGTCGATCCGATCGTGGAGCGACCTGAAGCAGGAGAAGCCAGGAGGGAGGCGATGGCGGGTCGGGGTGCTGGGTGGGTCGTCGGCCGAGACGTTTGCCGAGGAGCAGCACGACGGAACGGTCGAGGTTCGGGCCTACACCGGCGCGACCGACGCGATGATTCAGGTCCTGAGCGGGCAACTCGACGCCACCCTGCAGGACCTTCCGGCCGCTCGGTTCTATCAGCCGCAGTTTCCTGAGCTGGAAAACGTCGGCCCTCCGGAAGGGCTGGGATACTACGTCATTTACTTGAGAAAGAACGATGAGCCCCTTGCCGAGGCGATCAATCAGGGAATCGCCGATCTGATCGAGGATGGGACACTTGAGCGAATCTATCGGAAGTATGATATCTGGACAGATGCTCAAACACGGTTGGCCAAGCTCGACGCCGAGCAACTGGCTTCAGAAACCGAGGCGCTAAGTCGGGAGTCGGAACGTGGCTGGGCGCTCGTCTGGAAGTACAGGGACCACCTGCTCAGGGCGGCCGGGACGACGATCTTCCTGTCGGTCGTGTCGATGCCGATGGCGATTCTCGTGGGGTTGATCGTGGCTCTGGGGCGGCTGTATGGCCCGGCGATGGTACGTGTTCCATTCACACTTTATGTGGAGTTGATTCGTGGCACGCCGTTGATGCTGCAATTGTTCGTCCTGTTCTACCTGGCGAACTTGCCGCCGTATGTGGCGGGAATTCTAGGGCTGGCGATCAATTATTCGGCCTACGAGGCGGAAATCTACCGGGCGGGTCTTCAGGCGATACCGCCTGGCCAGATGGAAGCGGCCCTGGCGCTGGGCATGCCTCGCTGGCTGGCCTTGCGGCGAGTGGTGGTGCCGCAGGCGGTTCGCATTGTGATCCCACCGGTCACGAACGATTTCATCGCCCTGTTCAAGGACAGTTCGGTTTGCTCGGTCATCACGATTGTGGAATTGAGCAAGCAGTACCAGATCCTTGCCAACAGTACGGGAGGAGTGCTTGAGTTTGCACTCGTCTGCGCGGTCTTGTACCTGGCGATGAGCCTGCCGTTGTCGTGGTTGTCCCGATGGTCCGAGCAGCGTCTCCGAGGAGGCGTCAAGGTGCGAGCAACAAAGAGGGGGGCCCCTGAATGATCGAGGTGTCTGGATTGGTCAAGCGGCACGGAGCACTTGAGGTGCTTCGAGGAATCAACCTGACCGTCGGCCGCGGCGAGGTCGCGGTGGTGGTCGGACCGTCGGGCAGTGGCAAGAGTACGTTCCTGCGCTGCCTGAACGGACTGGAGCGGTTCCAGGGGGGAGCGGTGGTCGTGGATGGCCTGCCGCTCGATGCCTCCCTGGCCGATCGCCGCCGAGAGGTGGTCCTGCGCCAGATCCGGACACGGGTGGGGATGGTCTTTCAGAGCTTCAATCTGTTTCCTCACCGAACCGTCTTGCAGAACGTGACCGAGGGTCCGATTCACGTCTTGCGCCTCAACCGAGACGAGGCCGAGCAGCGGGCGATCGCGCTGCTGGACCGCGTGGGACTGGCCGATCGGATTCACGCCCGGCCGCAGCAGCTTTCCGGCGGTCAGCAGCAGCGGGTGGCGATTGCCCGAGCGTTGGCGATGGAACCGCGCGCGATTCTCTTTGATGAGCCGACCAGCGCGCTTGATCCGAGAATGACCGGCGAGGTGCTGGCCGTCATGACCGACCTGGCCAGGGATGGTCAGACGATGATCGTTGTCACCCACGCGATGAGCTTCGCGCGCCGGGTGGCGGATGTCGTCCACGTGTTCGACCACGGCGTCGTGGTGGAGTCTGGCCCGCCGGGTGAGGTGCTGGAAAACCCGAGCCAGGAGGCGACGAGGCGGTTCCTGACGGAGACGGTGGCGGCCTGAATAGGGGAGTTTTGAGCCACGGATGAAACACGGATGGAACACGGATTGAGAGAAGTATGGTGTATTTTTCATGAGAAGCACAAGATGTTGGACCAAGAAGAGAGTACAAAAAAGATTATTGGTTCAGCGTTTGAAGTGTACCGAGTGTTGGGATATGGGTTTTTAGAAAAGGTTTATCAGAAGGCGATGCAGGTGGAGTTGATCAAGAGGAAGATCAAGGCGGAACTCGAAGCGAAGATCAAGGTGAGTTACAAAGGAGTTCTCGTTGGTGATTATCAGGCGGATCTCTATTGTGGAAGACCGAGTCATTGTCGAACTCAAAGTCGCCAAAAACTACAACCCCGAAGATGAACCGCAACTGCTCAACGAACTGAAAGCCACCGGGATCAAGGTCGGTCTATTGATCAACTTCGGTCGAGCCAAGGTCGAGTTCCGTCGCCTTGTGTATTGAACTCTATGACATCTTGGTCCCTCCTGGAAACCGATCTCGATCGATCTTTTCTCTGAACTTCTCCATTTTCCCCCTCTCTCTTTCCCTTCCCTCATCCGTGTTCCATCCGTGTTTCATCCGTGGCTCAAGAGCCCCTCTCCCCGATCCAGCCGGGGAGAGGGAGATTCTCTGCGCATTATCCCAGCCGGGCGACGGCTTCCTGGGCGCGGCGCATCAAGGGGCTGTCGGTCGTGCCGGAGCCGGGGATCTTGCCGACGATCGCGGCGGCGATGGCGGGCTGCCAGCGGGGATCGGAAGCGAGATGGTGTTCTTCCCAGGCGGCGGCGCCGTACTTGTAGTCGTGGCTGTCGCGGCCTTTGCGGAAGATGGAGTGGCGGGTGGCGGCAAACAGGGCGTCGGACGAGCCGCCCTGCTCGAAATAGCCGAGGATCAAGGCGGCGGCGCGGCGGTGGTCATCGCTGATGGCCTCGAAGATCTGGGCGATCGCCTCGTCGCCGGAGCCGTCGGGGGCGATCGGTTCCATCGAGGTGAGAACCGGAGAGGCGTCGAGGTTCATCCGCCTGCGGAACAAGGGGACCCAACCGGCACCCTGGAGCAAGGCCAGTACGCGAGTGGTCGGATCGGCGGCCGCACCGGAGATGTAGTGCAGAGCATTGGCCGCGGTGACGGCGTGCAGGGGAATGATGCCCGGCTCTCGGACGAGCAGCTCGCTGCCGGCGAGGATGACAGCATCCCAGAGGGATTCGGGGGCGATCCCTTCGTTGAGCAATCGGGCGGCCTCGGCGCTGGCCTGTTCGGGAGCGCTGGAGCGGATGGCGTCGAGCAGGGTTTCGGTCGCGCCGGGATCGCGGCGGCCGAGGGCCCAGTCGGAGCGGATTGACCGGGCCAGTTCGAGGTTCGCCTCATAAGGCCCTTCGGCCGAGGCGGAGCCGTCCTGGGTGTCGAGAATGCCGTAGGAAAGGGAGCGGAGGACCGGCTCGGCATGTTCCCAGCCGATCGCCTGGAGGGTCCGCCAGCACTGCATGGCGAAGATCGGCTTGTGGCCGATGTTCCGCCAGTCTCGGACGGCGCAGTGCCAGAAGGGCTCCATCGCCTCGGCGGCCCCGGAGTAGCGGGCGACGGCAGCGGTGGCGGTGTCGGCGGCGTCGGCGTCCCAGGCGTCAAAGGCGGTTCGCAACTCGGCGACGGCTCGGGAAGGGCTGGGGAGGTGGGCCTCATCGACCTTCGAGAGGGTCCAGTCCCCTTCCTGAACGTCCTGGGCCTGCGACGACTTGAAGTTGTCGAGCGCCCAGAACATCGGGAGCAGGCGGTCCTCGACCGGGGCCGTCTGGCCGAGCAGGTGAGCCGAGTTCATCACCATGACCGCGTGGAACTTGAAGCCGACGGGCCGGGGCTTGATGTTCCGGATGCCGGCCAGGAAGAGCCCGGCGAACAGGTCGCGGTAGGAGAGGCCGGCGTTCAGCTGCGCGACGGCCACGTTGAGGGCCTCGTCGCGAGGGGTTTCCTCGATCCATCGGACGACCGGCTCGATCTCGGGGCGGTAGCGGACGGCCTCGGGTTCGAGGCTCATCTCGGCGGCTCGGGCCGGGGTGATCGCGCCGAGCGTCGCCCAGGGGCCGAGGCCGGCCCCCAGGCCGACGGCCGAGGCCGACTGGAGGAACGTTCGGCGAGAGCGGTTCGGTGGCGTCGGATTCGGAAGCGTCATGGCGGGCCTCGTCTCGATCAGGTGCCGCGGGAGTGGTCCGGCGGGTCGCGGTCGTTCGTGCCGGGCCGTCTTGGGGAATCCCTCGGGCCGCGTCGGCGGCTCGGGAGAGAACGCGGGGTTCCCCTCTGCTATCAGAAGGCGCCAGGAGGCCTGGGGCTAGTCCCTTGTTTCTCCAAGAATCGCCGGGAAGGGTTAAGGGGCGTCTTCTCCCGGAAGGGCGAGCGCGGGGGACTGGCGGTGCTCGAACCGCTCTCGGGAGACCAGGTAGATGCCGCAGCCGACCAGAACGCCGGCGACCACCAGTTCCCAGCGGAAGGGCTCGCCCCGGACGAGGGTGCCGGCGGCGATGCCGAACAGCGGGGTCATAAAGGCAAGGGTGGCGATCCGGTTGGCCGGGTATCGGGAGAGCAGCAACATCCAGACCGTGAAAACCACCCCCGAGACGGCCAGCCCTTGATAGAGCAGGCCCCAGAGGGCGCCGGGGGTGAACTGGTAGGTGTCGAACCCCTCGAAGACCGCGCTGATGGCGAAGAACATGGGGATGGCCAGGACGTACTGCGTGAACAGCAAGGTGGCCGGTCGGATGATGGGAAAGGTCCACTTCTGGGCGACCGTCTGGGCGCCAAAGATCATGCCGGAGAGCAGGACGATGGCGTCTCCGGTCAGGTTGCCGCCTGCCTGAACGGCCGTGGAAAGCAGGACGGTGACCCCGAGGGCCGCCGCGATCAGGCCCATGACGCCTTGCCTTCCGAGCCGCTCGCCGAGCAAGAGCCACGACAGAGGGGCGACGATCAAGGGGTGTACGTTGATGAAGACTGACGACCGGCCGGCCAGGCTCAGACCGGTGCCCAGGTTGAAGGTGCCGATTTGCAGGACGGTGATCAGGGAATGCGCGATCAGGAGCCTGGTGTGCCGCCGCTCGACCCACATCGGCTGGCCCATGATCCGGCAGACCGAGGCGACCACCGGTAAGCCGATCAGGAACCGGAAGGCTGCACAGCCGAAGGGAGGAATGTCGGGGACCGAGTACTTGACGGCGACGGCGTTGCCTCCCCAGAGGGCACAGCAGAGCGTGACCCCGAGCACTCCCTTGAGGTCGAGGCGGCGGGAGGTCGGCACGGGGGGCATCGGCGGGCCTTCGTTGAGGTTGGAGACGGGAGCGATCGGGGATGCCGAAGAGCGGGACGGTCGGGCAAGCGGCCATATTGTTCTCGGTCGAGGTTCCAAGCGTCAAGCCGATGGCCAGTGACAGCCCCGGCGCGGACGGCGAACGCTGGGGAACCCGAAGTGAGGCCCCGCGGTTCGAATCATGAAGAGGAAGCGGGCTCAGGACCGCCGGGCCGCGGCGGCGAGGGCTCGTCGGGCACGGCGATTGAGCGTCGCGGAACGGTTCGGCAGGACGTTTCGGAGCGCGCCGCCTCGGGACTCGGGGGCCGAGGAGGCCACGGCAACGGGTTCGTTTCGCGCCGGTGAGGGCGGGGCGATCGGGGGGCCGGAGGGCGCGTCGATCGACGCTGAGCGGGGAGCCGGATCGGCGGTTGGCTCGGGATGCTGCGGGCGAGAGGCACGCTCGGGTCGGGGGCCGGGAGGATGCTGGGGCGTGGCCGAAGCACGGGCGTCGAGGGCCTGAAGGCGGCGTAACTCATTGGAGGCGTGAAGGATGCGGCGTCGGGCGTCGGCGGCGTAGCGTTCGAGGAGGCGGAGGGCGGGGGGATCGTCGGCATCGAGGCCGAGCGCGGCGTTGCTCTGGGCACGCTCGTCTCGGGCGTTGAGAGAGTCGTCGAGGCGCTCGCGGAGGGCGGCGGTCGATCGGGCCACGAGGTCGAGGCCGGGGGCCTCGGTCTTGTCTTCGGGGTCGAGGTCCCAGGGGCCGGAACCGTCTCGCGCCGGAATCGAGACGCCGAGCAGGTCGAGGGCGAGGTTCCAGGTGTCTCGGGTCCAGCCTTCGTGACGGTTGAGGGAGTCGAGCACCTCGTCCCAGCGCTCCAGAAGCCAGAGGACGCCGTGGCGCGACTGGAGCAGGCGAGGCTGGATGACCTCGGGGCGATGGGACAGCGCGGCGGCCTCCCTGGCGATGGCGGCGGCCTGGTCGTCGTCCCAGGATTCGGAGGCGCGCTGGGCCCGCTCGGCGCGGGCGGCGGAGATGCGGGCCTCGCAGAATTCGAGGCGGACCGACTCGGCGCAGAGGCGATCGAAGTGCCATTGCTGGGCGAGGCCGAGGGGTCGGTAGTCCTCGCGCCAGAGCTTGGTTCGCTCGTCGATGGCGGCGGCCAGATCGGCGGGGGGGCGGGTGCCGAGGCGAGACAGGCCGTGGGTCCGGGCGTTCTGGCTCGATCGGTCCTTGCCTTCGTTCGATTTCGGGCCGGTGGACAGGAGCGCGTTCAGGCGGTTGGCGATCTGTTGCTTCACGGTGGCGGCGGCCATGAGGGAAACTCCAGCTCAAGGGGGTGATTCAATGGGTGATTGCTTGGGTATTGGTTCGGAGGCGGGAGAGACTGGTTCCTCCGTTAAGATCATCGGGAATGGGAAGAGGCTTAATTGTGGAAAAATCGAACGATCGGGAAGGTTGGGTGGTTTTCGGGCGAGGATCGAGGGGATTTCTGTGATCAGGGCGGGAGAACGAAGCGAGCGAGCACGGAGGCGTGTTCATTGCGATCGTTAGAACGAATGAGGGAGGTTCGTTCTCCTCTCGCTGCGTGGTTCCCCCCCCTTCCTGATTCTTTTGTTCGAGGCGAACAGACATCATGGATTCCAAAAGGTTCGGCACGCTGCTCGGTGTGGTGATGGTGCTGGGGTTGGCGTGCTCGGCAGAATCGGCGGAAATTTTGTATGTGCAGGATTTTGAGAACCCCACCAACTTCCGGAACGATGGGGCGGATGTGAATATTTTCCGGCAGGTGAATCAGCTTTATGGCGATCAGCCGCCCGGCTTTCAGTTTGCCCAGCGAAACACGGTCGAAACGTTGCTGATTACCGGCAACCAGGCGTTTGGGACCGGCTACTCCGACCCGTCGGGGATCGGAGGCAACTACACGCTGGGGATGTTGTCGAGCTATGAGAACGATTTGCTGGGCCTTTCGTTCGACACGGGGGGCCGCCAGTACCTGAATTTCCAGCTCACGGTATCGAGTATCGACCTGAGCGCCTGGGGTGGTCCCTTTGTGTCGCCGGGGGCGGTGCCGGTCTTCCGGTTCACGCTCTATGACAACCCCTCGGGAGCGAACGGCTTGTTCGGCAACGGGACGATTTTGGATCAGATTGAGGCGTCGGGGACGGCCTCGGCGCGGTCGGTCTTTGACTGGACGACAATCTTGCTGCCGCTGAATGCCTCGCAATCCACGAATGGCAAGGTGACGATTCAAATTGACCTGCTGGATGGGGGTTACGCGGCGATGGATAACTTCCGGATCGTCGCCTCGGACATTCGAGGGGACCTGGGGACGATTCCGGAACCGAGCAGCGTGATCATTCTTGGTCTGGGCCTGACCGGCCTGGCGGGCGTGATGGCCCGGAAGCGGGTTAAGCGGTCGCGAGCGGATGATCTTGTGGCGGTCTAATCGGTTTGTATGATTGTGTCTAATGTGGTGACGTGTGATGATGTGGACCTCAAGCGCCGGCAGGGAGGCCGCGCTTCGAGGGACGCTTTCGATGGCGAATGAGCGGAGCGGTGGATGAGGAGGCAGAGGGGGGGCTAGAATGGAGCGCGACGGATCATGCGGCTTCCTGCTCACGAGACAATCCCATGCCCGGACCCCGACTGCCCAGCAACCCCGGTCAGTACCCGACCACCCGCCCTCGCCGTGTGAGACGGGAGGACTGGTCGAGGCGGCTGGTGGCGGAACATCACCTGAGCGTGAATGACCTGATCTGGCCCCTGTTCGTCTTCGATGGGCCGGGAGCGCGGCAAGAGGTGCCGTCGATGCCGGGGGTGGAACGGTTGGCGATTCCCCAACTGGTGGAGGCCGCGGCGCTGGCTGCCGAATTGAAGATTCCGGCCATTGCGATCTTCCCCGCGACCGATCCGAGCTTGAAAACACCGGAAGCCGAGGAAGCCGTCAACCCCGAGAACCTGGTTTGCCGGGCCGTGCGAGCGGTCAAGGAGCAGGTGAGCGGCGTGGGAATCATCTGCGACGTAGCGCTCGATCCGTACTCGAGCCACGGGCAGGACGGCCTGGTGCGCGAGGGGTATGTGGTGAACGATGAGACGGTCGAGGTGCTGTGCCGCCAGGCGGTGGTGCAGGCCGAGGCCGGTTGCGACGTGATCGCGCCGAGCGACATGATGGACGGTCGGGTGGGGGCGATTCGCCGGGCTTTGGATGCGTCGGGGTTTGAGCAGGTGCAGATTCTTGCCTATGCGGCCAAGTACGCGTCGAGCTTTTACGGCCCGTTTCGAGACGCGGTCGGCTCGGCGGGGAACCTGGGGTCGGGGGACAAGAAGACCTATCAGATGGACCCGGCCAACAGCGATGAAGCCCTGCGCGAGGTGGCGCTCGACGTGGCCGAGGGGGCGGATCTGGTGATGGTCAAGCCGGGCATGCCGTATCTCGACATTGTGCATCGGGTGAAGGAAACATTTGGGCTGCCGACCTACGCCTATCAGGTGAGCGGCGAGTATGCGATGATCCGAGCGGCGGGGGATCGGGGCTGGCTCGACGGCGACCGGGCAATGATGGAAAGCCTGCTTGCGTTTAAACGTGCGGGTGCCGATGGGGTGTTGACCTATTTTGCCCGAGCGGCGGCGGAGCGGTTGAGGTCGGGGTGAGCGATTCAAGGCGGTTGTGCGGGGCGTGTTGTCTCGGTAAGGTGCGTGGATATGTTTCGCATCCTCGGCAACTCACATCGGGCGTGTGATGGTCCCCGACGTCGTGACGTCCTCCGGATTGGGGGGCTGACGGCCCTGGGGTTGGGCCTGCCCCAACTGCTGGGTCGGGGGGAGTGTTCGGCGGCTGCGCCGGGGAGCTTTGGCCGGGCGAAGTCGTGTGTGCTGATTTATCTGTTCGGCGGGCCGAGTCAGATCGACATGTATGATCTCAAGCCCGAGGCTCCCGAGCAGATTCGGGGGGAGTTTCGGCCGATTGCGACGGCGACGCCGGGGATGGATCTGTGCGAGCATCTTCCTCGCTTGGCGAAGCGGTCGGAGGACTTCTGCTTGATCCGGTCGATGCGGCATGAACACCCTCGTCATGGTTGGGGGGTGTATTACATGCTGACGGGGAAGAAGCACTCACGTCCCGATCTGGATGCGCCGCCGACACCAGAGGATTTTCCCGGACCGGGGGCCCTGATCAGTCATCTTGCGCCTCGGGCCGACGGGGCACCGGCCGCGGTGACGCTGCCGCGCTGGAACCGATTTAACGATCTGCCCGATGCGTATGCGGGGGAGCGAGGCGGATTTCTGGGATCGGCGTTTGATCCGTGGCTGGTCCGGTCGTCGTCGGCGGAGGGGCTCGACTTTGAGCCGGATGTGATGACGATGCCGGCCGAGGTTGGGCCGGGTCGGATCGAGGGGCGTAAGCGGTTGCTGGCGCGGCTCGATGCGCGGCTCGATCATCTGGCGGCACAGGGAGAGGTGCGCGATCAACTGGTGAAGCGAGCGTTTGCCCTGATCGGCTCGACGGGGGTTCGGCGGGCCTTTCGGCTGAACGAGGAGCCCGAGCCGATCCGGGAGCGGTATGGTCGTCACCCGTTTGGTCAGGGGTTGCTGCTGGCTCGGCGACTGGTCGAGGCCGGGACGCGGTTGGTGCAGGTGAACTGGCACGATGACGGCAGCGATGTGAAATCGCCGTTCTGGGACACGCATCAAGACAACTTCGGTTCGCTGCGCGATCGGCTGCTCCCGCCCCTGGATCAGGCTCTTTCGTCGTTGCTGGAAGACCTCTCGGCGCGGGGGTTGCTGGAGGAAACGCTGGTGGTGGTGATGGGGGAGTTTGGCCGGACGCCCCGGGTGGGTCAGGTGGTGATGAACGCGGCGACCGACGGCAACGGCCGAGACCACTGGCCGCACGCCTATACCGTGTTGGCCGCCGGTGGCGGGGTTCGGGGTGGTTCCGTGTTTGGTGCCACCGATGCGCACGCGGGAGAGGTGGTCGATTCGCCCGTGTCGCCGCCGGATCTTCAGGCGACGGTACTGCACCTGCTCGGGATCGAGCCGGCGACACTGATTACGGATCGGCTGGGTCGGCAGCATCGAGCGAGCGATGGGGAGCCGGTGCTGGGAATGCTCGGGTAGCGCGGTGGTTGCCTGGCGGGGGCCTGCGTGTTGAGGGTGGGGCGTCTGCTGACGGGGAGACGGGATCGGGGTAGACTTGGCGAGCACGAGGAGCCGAGCGGGTTCCTCGACTGGCCCGTGTCGTCTCAGCCTGGAACCGTTGCTCATGTCATTGCTGAACCATCCAACCGGCGGGTATCGCGTATTGCCGGGAATTGCACCGTACTCGCGAGGGGTTGTCTCGGCTGAAGGATTCGAGATTGTGCATGTGACGCTGGAGCGTCCGTTGCCCGAGACGGAGGGATTCGCACGGATTCGGGAACATCTGGCGCAGGAAGGTCGGCCGGTGACGGCGGTGTGCGGGATCGAGCTGCGATCGCCCCGGCCGTTCAGCTTCGACGGGTTTGCGGCGTTCAATGCGTCGTATGCAGCGGTTTTGAATGAGTGGGGCGTGTTCGTGGGCGACGTGAATCCGGTGGCGAGGACCAACGTGGCTCCGGAGGTCGAAGCGCCCGAGTCGCCGTCGTTCTACGGATTCTCGTATACCAGGGCGTGCGAGCGATCGCTGCCGCCGACCTTTGTGGTGGCCGGGGCGGGAGAACTGCCCGAGGGGATCTTGGAAGAGTCGGCGATTGTTCGGCGGGGCGAAACCGATGCCGATGCGATTGCCGAGAAGGCGAGGTTCGTGATGGACCTGATGGAGGAGCGCCTCCGAGGGCTGGGGGTGGGTTGGGACGGGGTGACCGCCGCGGATGTGTACACGGTTCATCCGGCGGTGGAGCTGCTGCCGGACGTAATTCTGAAGCGGATGGGAGCGGCGGCGATTCACGGGGTCCGCTGGTTTTATAGCCGCCCACCGATCGTGGGCATTGAGTATGAGATGGATGTGAGGGGTGTTCGGTCGGAGATCCGGCTGGGTTGAGCGGTCAGGAGGTCAGGCGCCGGAGTCCTCGCCGATGTCCTCGTTCCAGAGGTCGGGGTGGGCCTGGATGAAGTCTTCCATCAGGCGAACGCATTCGGGGTCGTCGAGGATGTCGAGGGTGACCCCCTGATCGCGGAGGAGGTCCTCCGGCCCCTGGAAAGTGCGGTTTTCACCGATGACGATGCGGGGAATCCGATAGAGCAAGGCGGTTCCCGAGCACATGGGGCAAGGGCTGAGGGTGGTGTAAAGCACGGCCCGACGGTAGTCGCTTGCCTTGAGCCGGCCGGCGTGTTCGATGGCGTCCATCTCGGCGTGGAGAATGGCGCTGTTTTGCTGAACGCGGCGGTTATGGCCTCGGCCGACAATGCGATCGTCGAGGACCAGGACGGAGCCGATGGGGATGCCCCCCTCGGCGAGTCCGAGCCGGGCCTCGTCGATCGCGGCTTGCATGAACGGATCGCGGGATAATGATGACGCGGTCATGGCGAGTCTCTGGGTGCGGGGTATGCGGGCGAGATGCCGAACTCTCGCATGCGCAGGGCGAACCTGGAACCGGGTCGGGGTGTCTTTGGGCAGCGAGGCGAGACCGATTGGTCCCTTGAACAGGAGATTGCGATGAAGACGTTCCTCATCACGTTGATTGCGACATCGTACCCGATTGCACAATTCGCCACCTGAATCCGCCGCGCTCGCTCCGGGGAATTGTTCCGGCCGTGACGGCGACGTGGCGTCGTTCGTCGTCCGGACTGATCCTGGGGAATTCACCGAGCGCATTGCCATGTCTGCATCACGGTCGTATCGAGAATTTGCAAAATCACGAATTGACGAGGCGATTCGTCTGGCCCGTTCCGAGGCGGGAGGGGTAAAGGCGAGGAGGGCATTGGCCCAGTTTGTCTGGACAATTCAAGGGCGATCGGACCTGCTGCGTCCGGCTTGCTTTGCGGGGCAAGTCGATGCCGAGGCGTTGCAACGGCTGATGCGAGGATTGCTCGCGCTGCTGGGGTTTCGCCGGTCGTGGCTCAGGCCGGTGGAGGATTGGGAGCCGAAGGAGGGCGGAACGCGATCGGTCTTCGGGTCGCTCGCGCACCATCTGCTTGCAAAGTACCCGGTGCCGCCGGTCCTGAATTCGGCTTGGTTTGCGGAGCCGGGATGGTGGGGGTATCGGCAGCAGCACTGGTTTTGTCATGTGGGGATGGGGGGAAGTTTGCGCACGGCCGGATTTCCGATCCGGTTGACGAAGCGGATGGCCCATGAGTTTTCGCAGGCGCCGGCGCACCTTGAGCCTGGGTTCGCGCTGCGATGGGCGGAGGTGAGAGGGCTGGGAGGATCGGAGGCACTGGCGACGGGGATTGCCTCGACCCGGCTGAGTCGTGAGTTTTTCGCCGAGGCGTTCTGGAGGTCGGTGATCCACCTGTTTCTCAATACGAGGGGGCTCGATGTGGCGTCGATCGATCCGATTGTTGAGTATTTGCACGATCAGAAGTATCGGCAACGAACGGTGATTATCGGAGAGGATACGGAAATCTCGATCGATCCGCCCCGGCCGGACCTGTCGATCAAGGGGTGTACGGTGGCGTCGTTGTTGCGGCGAGCGACGGAGTGGAAGGCCGAGCAGCGTTCGGAGGCTCCGGTGCGCAAACGGTTTGCGTGGAACCGCTCGGAGATTGGGGAATACCGGCGACCGGAGGATGAGGCGCAGGCGTGGACGATCCGAGAGTTGCTCGACAGCGACGACCTGGCCGCCGAGGGAAAGGCGATGAAGCATTGCGTGGCTACGTACACCGAGTTTTGCGTCCAGCGGCGCTCGACCATCTGGTCGCTGGGCCTGGAAGGGCCGGAGGGCCGGCGCAGGCTGGCGACCATTGAGGTTGATCCGAGTACCAAAACGGTGGTTCAAGCCAGCATGAAATGCAATGAAGACCCCGATGAGTCGTGCGTGTCGATCATGAAGGAATGGGCCAGCCGGGAAGGATTGACCGTCGATTGCTGAGGAGAGCCGAGGGGGTCGTCGGTGGCTCGGCAGGTCAACGGCTGGGGATCGAAGGGGCATCCTGACCCGGAGGGCCAGGGAGGGACTGCAAGAGGGGGCGGATGACCGACCAGAGTTGATCCTTGATGCGAATGGCGGTGGGGTTTTCCAGGGTGGTGGGTGATCGGTCGGGGCGAGGGGTCGAGGCAAGGAGGCCGATGGTCAACTCGCCATCGGTGAAGTATCGGTCGCCGCCACCGTTGTGACCGGAGAGGGTCGGCCCGACCCCCGTGACCTGGAATTCCTCGGTCAGCCAGCCGTGCGATTGAAGGTCGGCGATGAGACCGTTGCGCTCGGCGTCGATGTCAGGGCCGATGTGGTGGGTCACCTGGCCGGTGCGGCGGCTCAGACCGACACTCTGGTCGTAGGTGACCGCTCCGATCCAGAGGGGGATTCCGTCGCGGCCGTAGTCGGAGGACTCCCAGAACCGGACGTGGTGGCGATGCCGGGCACTTTGGCCCACGGGCTTTTCGAAGGCAAGGTCCTGCTTGCGGCCGAACAGGTAGAGGTTGCTGACAGGAGCATCGGGATCGGGACGGTTGCGCAGGACGCTCTGGGCGATGCCGAGACTGGATCGGAGGGTGATCGGATCGGCGGCAAACCATCCGGAATTGAGCATGGATCGGATTAGTTCCTCCCGGGAACCAATCAGGCCGACGTTGAGCGGGTCGCCGGGAATCCCCTGGGCGGTCCGGGTGACCTTGGGGGCGTCTTCCATGATGGGGTGGTGCTCGTAATGCCGCCAGAGAACCGGGAGAATCACATAAGCGAGGACCAGCCAGATGACAACCAGGAGGAGGACGAGCCCCAGGACGCGGATCAAGAACACCTGCCATCGGGGGCGGCGCGACGGGGAGGCGGGGTCGGGGCGAAGGGTCGGTTCGGGGAGGGAGGTCCTCGGGTCGCGTGGTGGTTCGTCGGACATGGGGTACGCTCGGCTGGCGATTGCGGGAGACACATCGAGGGGCCGGGAGGGGTGACGAGTTTACGAACCGGCGGGAGGGGCCGATGCTCCCTTGAGCAGCAGGAGGAGCATGACCGTGGGGGTATTGGCCCGGATGGCGTGAGTGAGGCCGGCGGGCATGTGGGCGAACGTGCCGGCGCGGGCGTCGAGCGTTTCGGAACCGAGGGTCAGGGCCGCCTCTCCGGAGATGAACTGGAGGATGGCGGGCGTCGAGGCGGTGTGCTCGGAAAGTTCCTGCCCCGCGGCGAACGTAAAGAGAACGGCCTTGCTCCGATCATCCTGATGGATGGTGCGGCTCAGAATGCCGTCTTCGAGCGGCATGGATTCCTGGTTCAGATCGGCGAAGAAGGTGTATGGGGGGCTCATCGGGATCATCCTTTTTGCGTGCGCGAGTTCGGGGCGGATGGCAATCGCAACGGGATGATGCCATTGTGACCGGCCGGGTGGTTGCCGTCAAAAGGTTCCCATGTTTTGGCCGGAATCCAGGAGTCGAGATCGGCGACGGCGTTCCTATGATGCGTGGGGGGATGGTTTGATTGGGTATTACGTTGGGAGCGAGGGAAGGATTTCCCATGTGCATGTTGCGGTTGGTTTTGGCGGCGTCTGAATCACCCGGCCATCGGCCGCGGACTCCCCATCTGACGCAGGAGAGGGGGAGGGTTGGTTACGTGGCGGGGGCGGCGCGGCCTCGCCACTCGCGGACGGCGACGACGGCAAGGGTGATGACCGTCAGGGGGATGATGAAGCCTCCCATTACGAGCCGGAACGGCGTGAGCCAGTCGGGTTCGGTCGCGGCGAAGATGAGGTGTGCCGTATAGGCGACGTAGTATGCGAGGAAGAGCCCCCCTTCCCAGCGAGCGATTCGGTGACCGCTGACGAAGATGGGAAGGCAGGCGACCGCTACGGCCACCATGACGGGCAAGTCGAACCAAAGCGCAGCGGAGGGAACGGTGACGCCTTCGGGGGAGATGGCCGCTGAGAGTCCCAGGACACAGAGGATGTTGAACAGGCTGCTGCCGATGACGTTGCCGACGGCGATGTCGCGCTCGCCCCGGATGCTGGCGATGACCGAGGTGGCGACCTCGGGCAATGAGGTGCCGGCGGCGACGATCGTGAGGCCGATGATCAACTCGCCGACCCCCAGCACGCGGGCGAAGGTGACGGCCGACTCGACCAGCCACCGCGACCCGATGACCAGCAGGGCCAGGCCGACGACCATCAGCACCACCTGAAGCACGAGCTGACCGGCCTTCGACCGGCCTTCGCTCGACCCGAATTCCCTGGCGAACTCCTGCTCGACCTGGAGTCCTTCCTTGCGGCTTTGGCGGACGAGCCAGGCGGTATAGATGAGAATCAGGGCGAACAGACCCATGCCGTCGATGCGGCCGATGAGCCCGTCGAGCCCCAGGCCGAACAACAGGAAGGACGCGCCGATGAGCAAGGGGACGTCGAGCCGGATCAGTTGCACGGCGACGACCAGCGGGGTGATGAGGGCGGAAAGGCCGAGGATGAACAGGACGTTGAAGATGTTGCTGCCCACCACATTGCCGAGCGCCAGGTCGGCCTGGCCCGCGTAACCGGCCTGGAGCGAGACGGCCAGCTCGGGAGCGCTGGTGCCGAAGGCGACGACCGTCAGGCCGATGACGAGAGGGGAGATCCGCAAGGCCGCCGCCAGGGACGAGGCCCCCCGGACGAACACCTCGGCCCCGGCGACCAGGGCGACGAGGCCGGCGACGAACCACAGAGCGGTTTGCATGGAGAACGTCCTTGGCGGGGGATGTCGGGGGGCGCGTGCGGGGAATCCTCATCCCTGCGGACGAGCATGGGGGAGCGTGCAGGAGCGAATCGAATACGCGTATTCGCATGCATCAGCATGCCATTCCGAAACGAGGTTCCGGAACGATCGTACGGAGTGTGCCCCGGAAGCGGAAGAGGTTCCCCGGAACCGATCGAGGAGGCCGGAATCGAGCGGGGCACGGGGACTCGTGGTCGTCGCGATTTGTCGCGAGGGAGGAACGGAAGGTCAGGGAGCGGTGGATCGAAAGAGGGCGTCGGCGCCCGGATTCGAGCCGCCGACGAGGGTGCGGGAATGCTCGTCGAAGGTCGCGGTCATGCGCCAGAAGGTTCGCTCGGGGAACCACCAGTGATCCCCCTCGAAGGGGAGGTGAATGGCGTCGAGCGGCATCTCCTCGCCGTGGCCGTGGTGAACCAGGCGGGTGCCGGGGCCATCGAGGTGGGCGACGGAGGTGGCCCGGCTGGCGCCGGTCGGGCCGTCGAAGCGAAGCTCGTCGGAGTGGAGGGTTCGACCGCTGGCGGTGGTGGCTCGCAGGGCGTACCAGCCGGGCTCGTCGATGGGCCAGTCGGCCTGGAGATGGAGCGGGGTGTCGGGGGAGGGAGCCCAGACGGCGCCGGGGCCATATTCGCCTCGGAGGCCGGTGACGGGGACTGCTCCTTCGTGGCGAAGGTTGCCCATCGCGGGGGTGACGCGGTGGACGACCTCGCCATCGCGGAGCAGTTCGACGGCGCGGAGCGGATCGCCGAGCGAGGAGGTGACGATCAGGTGAGCGAAGAACTGCCGGCGAAGCTCGATGAATCGGGTGGCGTTGCTGATCTGGAGGATCATGGCCGAGGCGGGAACGGTGGCCGGGTCGGGCCTCGGGCCGACGAAAACGGGGCTGGTTATGGCCCAGTGACCTCGCTCGTCCTCGGCTCGGAGGGCGAACCAGTCGGGAGCGTCGGAGGAGCCCTCAACGGTGGTGGTCAGGACGACGCGGTCGCGGGGACCGGCAGTGTCGAGCAATTCGACCGGAACCCCGCGGCGGAGCAACTGGACCGATCGGAGGGGATGGAGGCTGTGGATCTCGGCCCGGACCTGGCGAGCGGCCGCGCCGTGGGGCAAAGGGTCGCCAGGGCTTCGACCGTCGATCGTCAGGTAGGGGAAGACCGGGCCGCCGTTGGTGGCAAAGGTGCGGCCGTTGCGGATGGCCGAGACGAGCGCCGGAGAGGAGGGCTCGGCCGCCTGAACGTAGACGCGGCGATCACCGGGGGAAGGGGTTCGGACCCGCCCGAGGGCCGCGTCGGTCGAGGCGCTGGCGGCGACGCGATTGCCGAGGTTCAGCCCGGTAGCCCAGAGCAGCTCGGTGGCCTGGCCGTCGAGGTCGAGGGCGTCGGCGGTTCGACCGAGGACGGCGTCGGAGAGGAATTCGGCGGCACCCATCCAGTGCAATTGATGAGGAGGAGTCAACGGGTGGGTGTGGATGACCGCCCCGCCCCGGTGGTGGGCGGCATCAACGATGGCCTGAACCGGCAAGGGTTGATTGCCGAATTGTGTGAGCAGGTCGGCGGGCAACGGCTCGTGGATGCCGAGCGTGTTCAGGTGGCCGACGAAGGGGCCGGGGCGAAGCTCAGGGGCGAAACTGAGGCGGAAGTCCGGGGTGGAGAGCTGATCGAGGTTGGAGTAATCGACATTCGAACCGGCTTCGGTGACGAAGCTCAGGCCGTTGGCGCGGGCCTGGAGGGCGGTGTAGGCCAGGTTGGTGCGGACGGCAGCCGAGGCATCGTGCTGGGCGTGGACATGATGATCGCCGCCGTACCAGCCGAGCGATTCGGGGGAGAACCAGCGATGCAATCGGGCGCGAAAGACCGTCCGAGTGCCCGGTCGGGGGTCGAGTTGTGTTTCCAGCGGTTGAAAATTCGGTCCGCTGCGGAGGGTGATGGCGAGCGGGCCGGGAGGAACCTCGATGGTGAAAGAACCCTCGGCGAACGATCGGCCATCGGCATAGGTGCCTCGGCCCGATGCGTCGGGATGGCTGCCGTCGGCGGCGGTCAGGATGACCCGAACGGGCAACGGAAGAGGCTGGTCAGGCGTGGCGCGGTCGTCTTCGACAACGACCGTGAGGACGGGCGCGGCGTTGGGATCGTCGAGGGGTTGAATCTCGACCTGGAAGGTGGATTCGGTCCCGAGGCCGGTCAGGGTGATCAGGGTCAGTGCGAAGACGTGTGAGAACATGATGGGGCTCGGATCGTCTGAGCGAGGAGGGCCAGGCGGATTGCGGGCGTCGAGCGGTTGCCGGAACAGGATTGCCGAACGGTGGAGCAACGGCCCCCCTCAGCCGGACGACGGCCCCCCCTCTCTGCCCCCCTGCGCGACCGCAAGGGGGGGGCAGAGGGATGTCGAGGAGAGGGGGAGGATGGGACGATCAGACCTCGGCGAGGGGCTCGTTGGAGTCGCCGAAGGCGTCGAGGGGAACGCCGGCCTTGTCGAGGAGGCTGAGGAAAAGGCTGCACATCTTGCGGTTCGGAGAGTCGAGGTAGTCGAGCACGCGACCGCCCTGGAGCCGACCGCCGGCGCCGCCGAGGGTGATGACGGGGAGCTGGTTCGCCTCGTGGTTGCCGGTGAGCATGCTGGAGCAGAAGACGAGCATCGAATTGTCGAGCGCGGTGCGTTCGCCTTCCTGAATGGCGTCGAGGCGTCGGGCGAGGTAGGCGATCTGCTCGACGAAGAAGCGGTTGACCTTCAGCCAGTCGGCGCTGTCGGTGTGGGAGAGGAGATGGTGGATCATGTAATCGACACCAAGGTTCGGGAACCGGAGCGAGCTGTGGTCGTTGTTGAGCTTCAACGAGCAGACGCGGGTGGTGTCGGTCTGGAAGGCGAGGACGAGGATGTCGGTCATCAGGCGCATGTGTTCGCCGATGTCCTGGGGGATGCCGTCGGGGGGGCGGGGAATGTCGGGGGCATCGAGCGAGGGACGCCAGCCTTGCAGCTCGCCGCGTTGGCCGGCGTGGGCGATCCGGGTTTCGACCTCGCGGACCGAGTCGAGGTATTCGTCGAACTTCCGGCGATCGGAAAGGCTGATGGAGCGGCGGAGGTCGCCAGCGTCGGCCAGAACGGAATCAAGCACGCTCTTGTCGCCGGCGCGGGGCTCGTCCTTGAACAGGCGGTCGAAGGCGAGGGCGGGGTAGAGTTCGAGCGGGGTCGGGGTGGTGGGAGAGCTCCACGAGATGTGGGAGCTGTAGAGCATCGAATAGTTCTTGTGAACCGATGGGTTTGACTTCTCGCAGCCGAGGACGAGGCTGGGAACCTTCGTCCGGGAGCCGACATGCTGGGCAAGGACCTGATCGAAGCTGGTGCCCGATCGGATCTCGCCGCCCGAGGCGAGCGGAGCGCCCGACAGTAGGTTGCCGGTCTGCGAGCTATGGATGTTCCCCTTCAGGGCCTCGGCATTGTAGAGCCCCCGAATGAACAGAAGGGACTCGCGGAAGTCGGTGAGGGGTTCGAGGACGGCCCCTAGCTCCATATCGCGCCCCTGCCCCCGGGCCCACCACTCCTTGCTGTGGAAACCGTTGCCGGCGAACAGGACCGCCAGGCGAACGGGAGGCCCTTCGGTGGCAACGGCCTGGGGCACGTCGTCGGCCCAGGCCGGGACCGACTCCAGCCAGGGCAAGGCCATGCTGACGCCGACGCCTCGGAGGAAGTTGCGTCGGGAGTGCAAGGGAAGGCTCATCGGTCGTCTCCTGGGGCGGAAGAATAGGGGACGTCGTCGGATGGTGGAATTGAATGGGAGAAGGTCGCCCGATTCGGACGATCCCGATTCGGACAATCGCGTGAATTTATTCTTGAGAAGCGGTGGATGCGAGCCCTCGTCCACGGATCTGGCGGAACTGGGGGCTGCGGACGATGGTTTCGAGGGCGGCCGAGAGGCGATCGTCGTGGTCCTGAAGCTGGCGCTGCATCTCGTCGAGCAGGGGTTCGTCGGAGAGCAGAACGCCGCGGCCGAGGGCGTAGCCGAGCAGTTTGCGGCAAAACTGGCGGGTGAAGTCGTCGCGGCGAGCGGTCAAAAGGTACTGGCGCAAGCCGTCGAGGCCGTCGATGGCGGTCTGATCGGGCAGGACGGTGCGGGTGTCGACGGGACGATCGGCCAGGTCGAACTGGCGGGCCCGGCCGATGGCGTCGAAGCCTTCGAGGGCGAAGCCGAAGGGGTCGATGCGAGCATGACAGCCGGAGCATCGGGGGTCCTGGGTGTGCCGCTCGACCAGTTCCCGGACGGTCAGGCCGTCGGTGTCGGCCTCGTCGTCGGGGAGGTCGGGAACATCGCTCGGGGGATTGGGTAAGGGCTCGCCGAGGAGGACCTCGGAGACCCAGATCCCCCGGAGGATGGGGCTGGTGCGCGACGCGCCCGACTGCTTGGCCAGGGTGGAGCCAAGGCCGAGGATGCCGCCGCGATCGAAGCGCCGGATGCCGTCAACCCGTCGCCAATCGGGGCCATCGATGCCGTCGATGCCGTAGTGCTGGGCCAGCTCGTCGTTGAGGAAGGTGTAATCGGCGTCGAGGATCGTCGAGACGGGGCGGTCGTTGCGGAACAGGTCGGTGAAGAAGCGGATCGTTTCCTCGTACAGGGCTGGCCGAAGCGCGGCGAAGGTGGGGAAGTGCCGCTCGCTTTTCTCGTCGAGGGAGGGGAGGTCGTAGACCTGGAGCCACTGGCAGGCGAACTCCTCGGCCAGGCGGCGAACGCGGTCGTCGTCGAGCATTCGACGGGTCTCGGCGGCGAGAACGTCGGGATCGGTCAGTTCTCCGGCGGCGGCTCGGGAGCGCAGCGTCTCGTCGGGGACCGAGGACCAGAGGAAGTAGCTCAGGCGGCTCGCCAGTTCCCAGTCGGACAGCGGAGCCGGACCCTCGACCGGCGGGGCCGTCTCGATCCGGTAGAGGAAGCTCGGCGCAACGAGGACGCGGGCGAGGGTGAGGCGGAAGGCGTCGTCGTGCGAGAGCGATTCCTCGCGGAGCGATTCGTAGAGGCGGATCAATTCCTGGCGATCAGCGTCGTCGAGCGGGCGACGGTAGGCCAGGGCGGCGAAGTCGAGCAGCGCATCGAGATGGCGAGGCTCGGCCGTAATGAGGGCCGCGCGGAAGGCCTCGGCCTGGGCTTCGATGGGCTTGCGGAGCGGTTCAAAGAGGCTCGGATCGCCGTCCTGAGAGGCGTATTCGAGGAGCTGCTGGAAGGCATCGACGGTGACGAAGGCGTCGTGGCTGATGAAGCGCAGCTCGTCCCAGAGCCGATCCAGCTCGGCGGCCTGTGCGTCGTCGAGCAGGAGCCGACGGAGATGGTGATCTTCCCGGTAGTGGAGCATCAGTGTGATGACTTCATCGACCGGGACGATCTGCGAGTAGCACAGGGCCGGGGGGAACAGGTTGCGGAAGGCGTCGAGATCGCTTGCAAGCCGATCGCGGGCCGGGCTGCCTTCGGCGGTGACGATGGGTCGGTCGGGCTTCGGCCCGGCGGGGAGATCAAGCGGCCCGAGGGTGGCGAGGAACTGGACGCTGGCCTCTGTGCCGGCGGCGGAGAGAAGACGCCCCTCGGCGACGAATTCGGAGCCGGCGACCAGTTCGGCGGGGAGTCGGAGGGTGATCGAGGACGGGGCTCGAACGCCGAGGCTCAGGGGGTCGATCGGCTGGCCGTCGGGATCGAGGCCGAAGCGGTCGGGATCGAGGCCAACCTCGGGGGCGTCGGCCGCGTCGGCGACGGCGGGAAGGTGGGTCGGACCATCTTCCTGGAGACCGAGCCGGGACAGGAGCGGGCCTCGGAGCGAGGTGAGCTGGCGATAGAGGGCGGTGTCGGGCGCATCGGCGGCCTCGGGAGGGCCGTCGTCGAGCAAGGTCTGGATCTGATGGGCGATCTGGCGGGCCGTGTCGAGGTCGGGGGCGTCTTGCCACTGGGCGAGCAAGGAACCGACGGGGATCGTCGCATCGGACGAGGCGCCCGAATCGGGTTCGGTGAAGAAGTGCCAGACCGCGGCGTGGCCGAGGCGGTCGGCGTGGGGGTTGCCGGCGTCGAGATCGGGAGAGACGTCGGCGGCCAGATCCCAGGAGGATGCGCCGGAGGTGATGGTCAGATCAACGGCGGTGAGGTCGCAGGAATGGTTGCCGTCTCGTGCGCCGATGCTGAGGATGACGAGGTCGCCGGGCTGGACCGGAAGTTGGTCGAAGGTGCCGATGGGGACGGAAGCGGTTCCCTGGGCGGTGCCGTTGGCGAGTCGTCGGCGCGTGCCGGGGCGTCGGAGTTCGAGTTGCCAGGAGACGCCGTTGCCGCATTCGGGGTGGGCGTGCTGAACGGCTCCGGAAATCGAGATCGACCCGGCGATCGGACTGCGCCATCCGGCGGCGACCCGGAGTTCCGGAGACGGATGGACCGCGACACTGTGGGGGCGAAGATTTCCCGGAATGCGGACGTGTTGATCGGAGGAGTTGGCCACCGCGTTGGGCAGGTCGGGGGCTCCCCAGCCGCGGACGAAGTCGTAGCCGCCGCCGTTTCGGATCGGAGTGGCGAGCAGCGCTTCGGCCGGAATCTCCGGCGGGCCGACGCCGATGCCGAGGTACGCGAACCAGGGGTCGAGGACGTGCCGGGGGAGGCCTCGGTCGGCGGCGAGGGTGTCGAGGTCGGCGGGATGGGGGGCGCGCGTCGCTTCGAAGGCGGCGTCGAGACAGGCGAAGGCGTGGGAGAGGGCTTCGTCTCGACCGACCTGGAGTCGCCGGGCGACGGCGCGGAGGTCGCGGAGCGGCAGATCGGGGCGGCCGGGGGTGACGATCCGGGGGCGTTCCCAGACGGCGAGGTCGTCGGTCGAGCCGTCGCCCGCGTCGGTAAGGGCAAGCGTGAGGAGAATCTCATCCCCCTCGATGGCGGAGGCTTCGGGCAGCGCAAGGCGGATCTCGTGGCGATCGACGAGAGGAGATACCGGCTCCATCCAGGCGGTCGGGCCGCCGACCTTGCCGAGATGCCCGACGCTGTTGAACCGCCAGAGGCTGTTTTGCCAGGGAGCGATCAGAACGGTCAGGCGCTCGGCATCGCCGGGACGGGCCGATCGCCAGGCATCGCGGAGCGGATCGAACAGGGGTGAGGGGGAGTCGGGTGCGTGGTCGAGGGTGTCGAGCAGCAGGCGGAGGTAGCGGGGGCTGAGGCCGCGATCGGCCGCGACGGACTCGATCGAGCGGTCGCCGTTGCGGAGGGCGTCGCGGTGTTCAAGCAGGGCCTCGAAATAGCGTTCGAGCGGCAGCCGCCCCCCTTCGTTCGTGGCAAAGACAATGCCTTGAAGATTGACGGGAGTGCCGCCACTGTCGGCGGTGAATCGGGAGTAGAAGGTTTTGATCCGGGCAACGGCCTCGTCGGTCCAGTCGCGCCGGGAGGTGCCGGAGGAGAAGCGGAAGCCATCGGGCAGCAGAACGGCATGCTCGGTGATCTGCTTGGCGGCCTCCAGGTACTTTTCCAGGAGCGAGGGGGACATGACCATCGCGGCCCCGGCGTTGGTGAAGCCTTCGCCGGCGGCGCTGTCGGTGGGGAATTCTCGGGTGGGGTCGAGGTGGTCGAGGCCGGTCAGGTCGCGGATGGTGTGGGTGTACTGGGCGTTTGAGAGGCGACGGAGGACGACCGGGCCGGGGTCGCCGGCACTGGCCTGGGCCTCGGCGCGGAGCAGGCGGTCGATCCAGTCGCGGAGGCGGTCGCGGTCGGCCGGGGGAATCGGTTCGGCACCGGGGGGAGGCATCTCACCGAGGTCGAGCATTCGGGCGACCTTTTGCCAGACCGGGACGGCGGCGCGGAGGTCGTCGATTCCGTCGAAGCGTTCGAGGGCGATGTCGGCCTCGGCGATGGCCGAGTCGTGGCAATCGAGGCAGAACGACTGGATGACAGGGGCGGCGACCCGGTCGAAGTCGGCGGCGAGGGTGTCGAAGACGGGAGGATCGTCCTCGGCGGCAGACTCGGCGTCTGCGTCAGCCTGAAGCCGATTGGCGGTCATCCCGGCGAGTGCAAGGACCAGACCCAGCATTGCCCATCCGACCCAGCCTACGTTCCGTCCAGGCACAGCGGCGCCTCCTGTTCGACCGAGGCCCCTGCCGAATCGGCTCGATCAATCAGCCGGCAGGGAGGTTCGTTTCGGTCGTGGGCTTGTTTGACAATCGCTTGAGACTCGGTGAACCTTGAATCGTAACGGGCGGGGCGCCCAGGGTCCAGGCGTGTCTTGATGCGTGTCGGGTCGAGGTCGGCGAGGGGAGGAGGAGCGAATCGGGGCAGAACGGTTGTGCGGACGATCGGGGACGCGATACCTTCGGGCGGTGGTTTGCGCTCCATCAACCAGATGCAACGACCCGGTTGGGGAATGGCCGGTTCGAGAATCGGGGATGAGAATGATGAGCTTCGGGGGCTGGACGCGGTCGTGTGCCGGATTCGTGCTGGGGCTGGTCGTGAGTGTCGCGGGGAGCGAGGGCTTACGGGCAACCGAGGTTCGGCCGCCGAACGTGGTGGTCGTTTCGGTCGATAATCTCGGATATGGAGATATTGGGCCGTTCGGATCGAAGGTGCATCGGACCCCTCATCTCGACCGGATGGCCGCCGAGGGGATGAAATTGACCCACTTTTATGTGACCTCGGGGGTTTGCACTCCTAGCCGGGCGAGCTTGATGACCGGATGCTACCCGAGGCGGGTGTCGATGCACGAGGATCACGAGGGAGGGCGGGTGCTGAGGCCGCGATCCGTGACCGGCCTGCATCCGGATGAGGTGACGATGGCCGAGGTCTTGCGCGAGGCGGGTTACGCGACCGGAATCTTCGGCAAGTGGCATCTGGGGGACCAGCCCGAGTTCTTACCGACCCGGCAAGGGTTCGACACGTTTTTCGGCATCCCCTACAGCGATGACATGGTGCATACGCTTCCGGTTGCGAAGGAACGTGGATGGCCCCCCCTGCCCTTGCTCAGGGATGAGGAGGTGATCGAGGCCCCGGTCGATCGCAACACGCTGGTGAAACGCTGCACCGAGGAGGCGATTGCGTTCATGACGCAGCACCGCGACCGGCCGTTTTTCGTGTACATGCCGCACACGATGCCCGGTTCGACCTCGGCCCCGTTTGCGAGCGAAGCATTTCGAGGCCGATCGGCCAACGGGCCGTACGGCGACGCGGTCGAGGAGCTGGACTGGTCGCTCGGCCAGGTGATCGAGACGCTGCAGGACCTTGGGTTGAATGAGCAAACGCTGGTGATCTGGACCTCGGACAACGGAGCGCCGCGACGCAATCCGCCGCAAGGACGCAACGCCCCGATGGCCGGCTGGGGCTACTCGACGGCCGAGGGAGGGATGCGGGTCCCCTGCCTCGCCCGGTGGCCGGGAACGATTCCGGCGGGATCGACGTGCGAGGAACTCGCCTCGACGCTCGATCTGCTGCCCACCTTCGCGGCCCTGGCCGGGGTCGAGCCTCCCCGGGATCGCCACCTCGATGGGTTCGACATTCGCCCCTTGCTCGTCGGAACGCCCGGGGCTCGATCGCCGACGGTTGCCTTCTTCTACTACGATGGTCCGCAGTTGCAGGCGGTTCGATCGGGGCCGTGGAAGCTGTATCTGCCGCTCGACGAAGGGGCGAGGCGTCCCCATCCCGCCCTGGAGCCGGGCCGCCCTGCTCTGTTTGATGTGGCGATCGACCCGGGTGAAACCCTCGACCGCGCCGACGATCATCCCCAGGTGGTTCGCCAACTCTCGGCGCTGGCCGAAACGGCCCATCAGGATCTCGGTGACACCGACCGGCCGGGAGCGAATCAGCGTCCGGCCGGACAGGTCGATACACCGGTCCCGCTGATCCGAGATCCGGACGTTGACTGACCCGTAAGGGTGATGCTGAGGCGAGCGGTTCGTCGACTGGTCGAATCTTCTGGGAGCGGATTTCCGAATGAGCCTCTTCAACTCGATCGAAGGGCTCGCTATCCTTCAACGGTTGCTTACAATTTGGTTGGGGCGTTCGGTTGCAGCGCGCGAGACGTTTCGTTTCCCGAAACCCAGGGATCGCGCCGACGCTTCTGGGGAAGCCTCCTTTGCAAGGATGACCCGAAGGGCGAAGACCTCCTGACGGAGGGCGTAGCTATTCGCAACGATGCGGCAACATGGCCGCGAGAAGGGATTGTCTGTGTGCATGAGCGCAGAAGCGAGCTTCGGGGCCGCGGCCGTTCTGATGCCGGTCGGGCTTTCTTGCGTGCGAGAAGCGGTTCGCAAGGAACCGGCGAAGCTGGCCCTCGCGGCGATCCCCCTGATCTTCGGGGTTCAGCAAGCGTGTGAGGGGTTTGTGTGGCTCGAACTGAATCGCGGGGCAAGTCGACCGGATTCACCCGCCGCGCTGGCGTATCTGTTCTTCGCGTTCTGGCTCTGGCCCGCATGGATCCCGTTCAGTGTTGCGCTCTTCGAACGGAGAGGGCGGCCGTTCGTCCTGCTCCTGCTGTTGCTGGGGATCGGGGTCGGAGCGGGCCTCTGGCTTCCCCTCATCTTCGAGCCCGAACGGTTGCTCGTCATTGAAGTGATCCGGCATTCGATCCACTACCAGCTCGGGGACCTTCCAATTTTTCGGGTGGTTCCCGAGATGGTGCTTCGTGGAATATACCTGGCAATCATCATCCTCCCGTTCGCCTTCTCCGACCGCCGTCTTCAGGGGTTTGGCGCGGCCGTACTCGCCTCGTCGCTGGTCAGTCAGATCGCCTTCGGCTACGCCTTCTTCTCCATCTGGTGCCTGTTCGCCGCCCTGCTCTCGCTTTACCTGGGCGTCTACTTCGCCCGCCTTCCTCGAAGGACCGTACGGCCTGAGGTCGGACCAACCGCAGGCTGACGGTTTGAGAGATCAGGAGCCCGAACGGAACGGATCGAGGCCCGCATCCCACGGGGGGAAGCGGGCCTCGATGGGTTCGGCTGGTGTTGAGTCGGGGCGAGCCGATTTGAACGGCCGACCTCCTGCACCCCAAGCAGGCGCGCTAACCAGGCTGCGCTACGCCCCGATCCCGAGGGGCCCCACGATGGAGATCGAGGGGAACTCGGCAGAATCGGCATCCGCAAGGCGGGGGCGTGAGAATGACCGGGCTGGTCAAGTGGGGTCACGAACCCTAGGATGCAAGCGATTCGGTGCTCGTATTCTAAAGAGTTCCGGGGCCCTGTCAATGCGGCCTCGGCCGGGGATGAGAGATCGTGACGAACGCTGCGGATCGGTTGATCGCCAAGATGCGCGAGGTGGGCAACGGGGTGGTGGTGGGGATCGACCCGCGACCGAAGCAATTTCCGAGGGAAATCGCTGAGCGGTTCCCGAAGTCGGCCGAGGGGATCGCGCGGAGTTTGCTGGCGTTTGGGGAGGAGATTCTGGGGGTCGTGGCCGGGAAAGTGCCGGCGGTGAAGTTTCAGTCGGCGTTTTATGAGGAGTTCGGGCCGGCGGGGGTGTCGGCCTTGCACGCGAGCGCGGCCGACGCAAAACGGCGGGGGCTGTTCGTGATCATCGACGGCAAGCGGAACGATATCGGCTCGACGGCCGAGGCGTATGCGAGAGGATATCTCGGGCATCCGCCGATTGATGAGCAAAAGGGGCCGGCCTGGCAAGGGGATGCCCTGACGATCAATCCGTATCTGGGGAGCGATGGGGTTACGCCCTTTGCAAAGGTGGCGGGGGAACGAGGGCGCGGCCTGTTCGTGCTGGTGAGGACGAGCAACCCGTCGGCCGGGGAGTTTCAGGACCTGATCGCCGACGGGAAGCCGATTTACCGGCATGTGGCCGATCGGCTGGTCGGTTGGGCTGAGCCGTTGAAGGGGGAGTCGGGGTACAGCGCGATCGGCGCGGTGGTGGGGGCGACCTATCCGGAGCAACTGGCGGAGCTTCGGGAGGCGATGCCGGGCATTTTGTTCCTGATTCCCGGCTACGGGGCTCAGGGCGGGACGGCCGCCGACGTGGCCGCCGGGTGCGATGCGGACGGCCTGGGGGCGATCGTGAATTGCTCGCGGGGGATTATCTTTGCGTATGAGCGTCCCGAGCTGCGCGAGCGGTTCGGAGAGGACTGGCGAGCGGCGATCGGCTTCGCGGTGGAGGAGATGGTCGAGGACCTGGCGGCGAACACGCCGATGGGCAAGCTGAGAGGGTGATCGAAGGCCCTGGGGCCGAGGGAAATCACGCTCGGCTCCAGGGTTCGGTCGATCAAAGGAGTCAGGCAGACCATCAGAGCTGGGGAATACTCCCCTTGCGGGCCAAACGGACGACGGCGACGGTGCCGACGCCGAGCATGGCGAAGGGCATGGCCAGCATGAGGACAATGCTGCGCGAGAAGCCGGTGGCAAAGTCGCCGCGGCTGCCCTCGGATTCCTCGACGGCAAGGCCCGACTTGCAGTTCGGGCAGGCGGAGGCGGAGGAACTGGCCGCGAGCGGGAGGATCAAGGCTGAGGCGAGGAGGCCGAGGCGGAGGATGGACCGAAGGGTCATGGTCGGCTCCCGATCGGTTCAGAGGCCCGCGACCGCCGGGGCGGCCGAGGAGAAGTCCATCTGGTAGAGCATGAGGTAAATGACGACGCCGGTAATCGAGACGTAGACCCAGATCGGGAAGGTGACCTGGGCGATGACGCGGTGGCGGTCGAACCGCTTGCGGAGGGCTCGAACGACTGTGATCAGGATCATCGGCACCATGACGACGGCGAGAATCGTGTGCGAGAGCAGGATGGAGAAATAGGTCGGCCGGGCCGGGCCGACGCCGGCGAACTTCACACTGCCGACCTGGGCATGATACACGAGATAGAAGGCCAGGAAGACTGCCGAGAGGGTCAGGGCGGCCACCTGAGCGATGGTGTGGCCCCGGACGTTGCCCGAGCGGATCAAGATCCAGCCGAGGATGAGCAAGACCGCGCAGGTTCCGTTGAGCGAGGCGTTGACGGCCGGGAGGCCGCGAGCCCATTCGGGAGCCGAGAGGTAAGCGAGGCGTTCACGGAGGCGCTCCATGCCCACTTCGTCGCCAATGTCGAAGACGCCGACGACCCGGTTGCCACGATCGACCAGGGCGAGCTTTGTGCTGTGCAGGATGTCCTCGGCACCGGAGGCGAGGTCGTCCTCGGTGGCCTCGGCGACGCTCTGGAGGAAGCCGCGTTCGACGAATTCGTAGGTGTAATCCTGCGGAGCGGTGAGGAACCACCAGCGGTCGGGATCGGCCCCGTAACGGCGGGCGAAGTCGGTGAGGACTTCCGGGGTATCGTATTCCGGGTCCACCGTGATGCTGACGAGGCGAACGGGGGAATCGCCGGGGAGTTCGGCCTGAAGTTTGGCCATTTCGCCCGAGATCCGGGGGCAGCTCGACGGACATCGGCTGAAGACGAAGGCGGCCACCCAGACGTGGTCGGCCAGGTCGGCGTCGGTGACTTCGCGTCCGGAGCGTTCGGTGAAGGCGAAGGAGCCGAGGGGATTGGACGCCTCGCCGAGATCGTAGCCGGACCGAATCGGCGGGTACGGGTCGGTCAGGACGAAACAGACGAGGGCGGAGGCGGCGACCGTCGCCAGCACAATGCCAATGCCGATGCGGTAGGAGCTGCTCACGTCAGGATGCTCGCGGAGGCGAGCCCAGTGGGTGTTGAGGGCGGTCGTGGGGCGAAACCAAGGAGCAACGCGAGGCCGGCACATGGGGGGGAGGGACGTCCCTTCGCCGCTCCGGGAGTATTGTACGAGGCGCGGCGAGGGCGGGAGGGAGGATCGGTCGGCAGGGCGGTCAGGGTTGCTCGGGACTGGCGGCGATCGGCGCGGCGGGGTTGGGGTCGGGCTCGCCGGGGGGCAAGGCCATGTCGGGGACCAGGCCCAGAACGGTAACGGTGGCCAGGAAGGTCGTCGGGAGGAGGACGAGGTACTTCCAACGTCCTTCGAATAAAAGGTGCATGAAGAACAGGCCGACCAGCCCGGCCTTGACGATGGCAATGACCATGAGGCCGCCGATCAGGAGCCAGGCCGATGCGCCGGCAAGTGCCTTGGCGTAGAAGTACTCGGCCATCGTCAGCACGAGCAAGGCGAGAAAGACGCGCAGGTAGACCTTGACGTGAGAGGTCTGCTCGGTCTGGCTGACGACGATCGTCGAGGGGGTTCCGGTCGGGTCCATGCGGGCCTTTCCTCCGAAATCAAGAATCAAGCACGGTGCGCGGGATCGGCCCGATTGGCCTCGGCGGAATTCCGTCAGATCAGGTAAACGACCGTGAACAGGATGATCCAGACGAGGTCGACGAAGTGCCAGTACAGCCCGGCCAGCTCGACCGGCGCGTGGTTTTGCTGAGTGTAGCCGCCAAAGAGGGAGCGGAGCCAGATGATCGTCAGGGCGATCACGCCTCCGGTGACGTGGGCTCCGTGGAAGCCGGTCATGGTGAAGAAGGCAGATGCAAAAAGGCTGACCGAGGGGCGGAAATGCCCGGTCTCGCTGACGCCGACCGAATACTGGTGGCCGACCATCAACTGGTAATATTCGTAAATCTGAATGCTCAGGAAGGTTGAGCCGATCAGGATGGTCGCCAACAGCCAGAGGGAGAGGCGAACTTTATCGCCACGCTGGATGGCGGCGAGGGCCAGGACCATCGTGACCGAGGAGCAGATGAGGATGAACGTATTGATTGCCGTGAGGTCGATGCTGAGCGGGTTGACCAGAACCTGATACGGCTCGGGCCAGGAGTAGGATTCGAGGTTGTCGATGCGGACCTCGGCCCCGAGGGCCTGGAGGCGTCGGTAAAGGTCGCCGACATCGGCCGGGGAGTAGGGAGAATCGACCAGGACGACGGCGGCCCCGAGGTCGTGGGCGGATTCGACAAGGTGCTCGACCTCCTCGATCGGCGAGCCGGTGGCGTTCTGGATGGTCTCGACGACGGCGGCTTCGTCGGGGCCGGCCTGGACGAGGACGACTCCCTGGGCGTCTTGCCGGTTGGTCAGGTCGGTTTCGGGGGCAAACAGGTTGCTGTACGAGGCGGGAGGGCTGCCCGCGCGGAGGACCACGTACGAGCCGATCAGGCCGGTGAAGAACATGACCTCGGTGGCGAGAAAGAGCCACAGGGCCACCTTGCCGGGGGTAGCGGGCGGCGGGCTGGGGTGCCCCGAATGACCGGCGGAGGGGTGCTCGTGGTCGTGAGGAGCGCCGGTCGGTTCCTCGCCAAAGGGGGGTGTCTCGGCCATCGGTCGTTCCGTTGCGTGAGGAGACCCGGATCGGGCCGGGCACGTCGCGTCTCAAATCGGCCCGGAGCAAGCCAAGTCGGCTCGGCTCAGGCCGGCAGCGGGTTGAGCAGGAGCAGGAGCAGGATTGCGGGCAGGTAGAGGAACGAGGCACCGAGCAGGCGTCGGGCCGTCGCGTCGGACACATGCTGCCAGAACCGCACCGCCCCGGCCAGGTAGTAGAGGCCCAGGAGCAAGGCCCCGACGAAGTAAAACGGCCCGGCCAGGCCGATCGCCACCGGCAGGAGGCCGACCGGCACGAGGACCAGGGCATGCCCGACGGCCTGACGAGCGGTCAGAACGCCGAAGGGATCGACACAGGGGAGCATGCGGTGGCCGCCCCGAGCGTAGTCGTCTCGGTAGATCCAGGCAATGGCCAGGAAGTGCGGGAACTGCCAGAGGAAGACGATAAGGAACAGGGCCCAGGCCTCGATGCTGAGCTGCCCGGTGGCCGCGGCCCAGCCGATGACAGGTGGCAGGGCTCCCGGCACGGCGCCGATGGCCGTATTCAGGGTCGTGACCGGCTTGAGCAGGGTATAGACGAAGGCATAGAGAACGAAGGTCACGCCGGCCACGGCCGCGGCAATTGGGTGCGGCCCGAGGGCGAGGATGACCAGGCCCAGCAGAGTCAGGACCGAACCGAAGAGCGCAGCAGGGTTCAAGCCGATTCGCCCGCTTGGCAACGGGCGGCGAGCGGTGCGGCGCATCCGGGCGTCTCGGGAACGTTCGATGACCTGGTTCCAGACACTGCCGCCGGCGGCGACGAGGGCGGTTCCGAGCAGGGTGGCGGCCAGCCAGAGGGGGGACGAGCCGCCTCGGGCCCCGAGCAGATAGCCGACGGTGACGGTCACAAGGACGAGGAAGACGATTTTCGGCTTTGTCAGGGCGATGTAATCGTCGATTGCTCGGGGGGTGGCCGCGGCCGATACGCCGCGGTCACGCGTCACCTCGACGGGGACGGGACGCGGTCGGGCATCGGAGGCCGGGGGAGCGATCGGCGTGGCCGTGTTCATCGGATCGCGGCCTCCAGGTCGCGCGAAGCGGGAGCGGTCGGGGTCAAGGACGATTCAGAGGTCCGGGCGGATCGAAACTGTCGGGACGCTCGAAGCGCGAGGACAGTCGAGGCGGCGAGCAACAAGGCGCCGTTGGCCTGATGGGCGGTGCGAACAACGGCCTGGCCTCGGGTGACCGGGCGGGGGATGCCGTCGAACGGCCGAAGGACCCACCAGGAGGCGATGCCGAGCGTCACTTGCACAACGACCAGGGCGATCATGGCCCGGGCAGATGGGGCAAGACCAGGATACACGGCCCGACGCTTCAGGACCATCCACGAAATCGCCACCACGGCCAGCAACACGACCACCGCCAGGGTGCTGTGGACTTCCAGGCCAAGACTTCGGTGTCGGAGCAGCGCGCCGGCGACGATTTGAGTATACACGAGGACGGCCACGCCGAAGGTCAGGCCGCGCAGGTGAAGGGTGTCGGGCAACTTCGGTTCGGCCGATCGCCAGCGGCGTCCGGTGATGACGCAGAGGGCAACCATGAGGGCGAAAAAGGCCTGACCGGTGCAACCGTGGACGGCGGCCAGGTCGGTCGAGTTGAGGCGGACCCGATAGCCGCCGAGGGCTCCCTGAAGGATGACGGCCGTTAAGGCGAGCCAGCCGAGGGCGGGCAGCCCCTTGCGCTCGACGGCGGCGTACCAGAGGGACAGCAGCGATCCGGCGATTCCCAGGGCAATGATCACCGCCAGGAACGATTCGGTGCCGGCCAGGCCGATCAGGGCCGCGGCCAGGGCGACCGCCCCAGCGACGGCAACCCCCGCTGCCCGCCAGGTCCGCCAACCGGCGGCGCCGGTGAACCAGAAGGCCAGGATGATGCAGCCGATCCCCGCGAAGGAGCCGAGCAAGCGGTGGGCATGCTCGATGTAGACGCCCCAGGAGGAGGTCCAGAAGTTATACAGGAACATGTTGATGCCGAACGTCGTGGGCCAGTCGGGCACGGCCATGCCGACGCGGTAGGTCGTCACCAAGCCGCCGACGAAGAGCAAGGGCCAGGTCACGGCGGTCGCCAGCAGCGCAACCCAGTAGGGACCGGCCTGGTAAGGGGTCGGCCCGGTGGGGGAAGCCGGAGATCGGGAAGCGTCGTTCGATGGGTCCATGGAAGGAACCTGGTTCGGCTCGGGACGATCCGGGCGGAGAGGATTGGGAGAGGACTCGGACACGGGCCCGGCCTTTGAGGTTTCAAAGGGCCGGGCATGGGCTTGCGAAAGGGAAGCGTTGTCAGGCCATGACCGAGTCGAGCGGCTCGGACTCCGAGGGTCTCGGCTCGGTTTGCGGCAGGTAATCGGCTTCAAACTCGGGCAAGCTGTACTCGTAGGCCGGGTGGTAGACCGTCGGGATACGGGCGAAATTGTAGTGCGGCGGCGGCGAAGCGGTTTGCCATTCCAGGGAGTTGGCGTACCAGGGGTTGGCGGTGGCCTTGCGCCCGGCGATCAGGCTGGCAAAGAAATTGTAGACAAGGATGAGCTGTGCCAAGCCAAGACCGATCGCGCAGATGGTCATGAACTGGTTCATGCCGATGATCGCGTCGTTGTTGAACAGTTCGTAGCCGGTGTAGTCGGCGTAGCGGCGCGGTTGGGCGTGCATGCCGACAATGTGCATTGGGAAGAAGGTGCCGTTGAAGAAGAGGAACGAGAGGACGAAGTGAATCTTACCGAGCGTCTCGTTCATCATGCGGCCGAACATCTTCGGAAACCAGTAAAAGAGTGCCGCAAAGATGCCGAAGGTGCTGCCGCCGAACAGGACGTAGTGGATGTGGGCGACGATGAAATAGGTGTCGTGGATGTGGATGTCGGTCGGGGTGGCGGCCATGAAGATGCCGGACAGGCCGCCGATGACGAACATGGCCACGAAGGCGATGGCGTTGAGCATGGCCGAGGTAAAGTGGATGCTCCCGCCCCACATCGTGCCCAGCCAGTTGAACGTTTTGATGGCCGAGGGCAAGGCGATGAGCATGGTCGAGAGCATGAAGGTGGCCCCGAGGGCCGGATTCATTCCCGACTGGAACATGTGGTGTCCCCAGACGATGAAGCCGAGCAAGGCAATGCCGCCGACGGCGAAGACCATAGGCTTGTAGCCGAACAGCGGCTTACGGCTGAAGGTCGAGATGATGTCGGAGACGATCCCCATGGCCGGGAGGATCATCACGTAAACCGCCGGGTGGCTGTAGAACCAGAACAGGTGTTGCCAGAGCAAGGGGTGGCCACCGCCGACCCGCTCGGGACCGCCGGCGACCGACCAGTCGGGCGGGGTGAAGAAGTTCGTGCCGACCGTACGGTCGAGTAGTTGCATGATGAGGGCCGAGGTCAGGACCGGCAACGCGAACGCCTGGAGCAAGGCGGTGACGAACATGGCCCAGACGGTCATCGGCATGCGAAAGAGGGTCATGCCCGGGGCGCGAAGCATGAGGATCGTCGTGATGTAGTTGATCGATCCCATCAACGACGAAACCCCCGCGAAGAGCAAGGCCATCAGCCAGATGGTTTGCCCATTGAGCGAGCCGGGGGTTGACCAGAAAAAGCTGGCCAGGGGGGGATAGCCGGTCCAGCCGGCCTCGGAGGCCCCGCCGGGCACGGCGAAGGAGTAGAGGATGAGGACGAAGGCCGGCCACATGAACCAGTAGGAAAGCATGTTCAGGGTCGGGAAGGCCATGTCCCGAGCCCCGATCATGAGCGGGATGAGGAAGTTTCCGAAGGCCCCGGTGAGGATGGGGATGATCACGAAGAAGATCATGATCGTCCCGTGCATGGTCACGAGCTTGTTGTAGAACTCCGGGGGCATCATGCCGCCCTGGGAGCTCCAGAGCGCGTCGCTGAGGTGGGGCATGTCGGCCCAGGGCCAGGCCAGTTGCCAGCGAATCGCCAGCGCGAGCAGACCGCCGATGACGAAGAAGATCAGCCCTGAGAAGAGGAACTGGATGCCGATGATCTTGTGGTCGGTCGAGAAGACGTACCGAAAGAGCGGGTTGCGGGGGGCCGGGTGGATGTGCTCGTCGTGCCCCGGCGCGTGGCCGCTGGAGGGGATCAGCCCGGGGGCATGACCGGAGTCGGGGCCGGGCGAGACGGCATCGGCCGACGAGGGAGCCGGCTGGTCGGTCGGTCCGAGATCCTGCGGGTCGGTGCTCATGGGGGGCTCACTCCACTCGGAGGCCGGAGGCGGTGGCGACATCGGCCGAAGCCGGGGAGGCGGTTGGGTCGCTGCTGTCTTGTTCGCGGAGCGACTGGGCCATCCACTCGTCGAATTCGTCCTGGGATTCGTGAACGATGACCTGGGCACGCATCTTGTAGTGTCCCCAGCCGCACAGCTCGGCACAGAGCAGCTCGTAGCGGCCGGCCTTGCGAGCGTCGAAGAGGACGGGAATCGTCATGCCCGGAACGGCGTCTTGCTTGATGCGCAACTGCGGGAGGAAGAAGGAGTGAATCACGTCTTCCGCCTTCAGGTGGATGATCGTCGGTTCGTCCTTGACGAAGTGCAGGTCGTTGATGGTGTGCAGGTCGTCGCTCGTGCCGAAGCGGCCGTCGGGGCCGGGGTAGCGGATCTTCCACTGGAACTGGCGGGCCGTGACTTCGGCCAGGGGGCGAACGTCGGGCCAGGTGCTCTGGAACTTGATGTCGGCCCAGGCTCGAAGTTGATAGAGCGCGATGAAGACGAGGATGGCGGCGGGGATGACCGTCCAGATGATCTCCAGGCGGAGGCTGCCGTGCGAATAATGGGCGCGTCGGCCCGGCTGGGCGCGGAACCGCCAGAGGACGACCACCAGCGCGATGGCGACGCCGATGAAGGTGAGGCCCGTGATCACGAGCAAAAGGATGTACAGGTGATCGATCTGACCGGCCGCGGTGGAGACGGTGGCCCGTAGCGATCCTCCCGGCTCGACGACGGTGGCGAGCGCGTCGCCGGCCATCGCTTCGAAGCGGCCCAGCTCGGAGACGGCCTGATCGATCGCCTCGGCTCCTTCGGGAGCGCCGAGGAGGTTGCGGGCCTCGATGACGGCGGCCCGGGTCTGGGCGGCCTGGCTTTCCAGGGCCCGAGACCGGGTGGTCAGGAAGTTCGCATGGATGGCTTGGTTCAAGCGGGCCGACTGGAGGCTGAGCCAGGCCCGGGTCTGCTCGACCGTTTCGAGCTGTTCGGGAGTGGCCGGGCCGTCGAGATCGCGGAGAGGGACCAGGGAGGCCGCGGCCCTGGGGGCCTGGCTCTGGATCTCCTCCAGGGTCGCGATCGACTGGGCGTTGGTGGCTCGGTAACTGGGGAGCCACCAGTCGTCGTCGAACGGGGCGTAGACGAACGTCGCAACGGCGAGGACCGAGACCAGGGCGAACAGAACGCTCCAGTATCTCACAGGCAAACTCCCGAGGTCGGGGACCGCGAGGGGACCGGGTTCCAGGAGAACAAGGCGGGAGGTCCGGCGACCTCGGCGACTCGGACATGGGGGCGAAGCGAAGGCATGGCAGCGAGGCTCAAGGGTCAGCGGGCCGCGGTCGAGGCGGCTTCAGGGATGGTGTCAGCCCCGAGTTTCTGGACCTGATCGGGTCGGAGCAAGTCGGGTTGCTGGGGCAAGGCGAGGACGAAGTTGACCAGATTCCAGAGGTCGTCCGGATCACTCAACGCCTGAACGTGGCCGGGCATGGCGGTGCCGGTAATGCCGGTGGCGATCCGCCAGTAGAGGTCGATCGGCCGACGCCCCCCCTTGTAAACGCCTCGGTTCAGGTCAGCGGGGCGGAGCGGGTCGCCCCATTCGTCGCTCCAGCGGCGCTGTTGTTCGTCGGCAATTTGCTGAAGGGTTTCAAGAGTCGTTTTGCTGGTGGGGTCGTAATTTTCGATGAAGACGTAGCGATTGAACGTTTCCGGGTCGATCCAGCTTGGGCCGTCTCCGGTTCCCTGGGCCCCGTGGCAGCCGGCACATTCGAGCTTCACATCGCGGGAGACGCCGAGGAAAAGATCACGACCCCGTTCGATGCTCTCCTGCGTGGGAGGGACGCGGGGGGTGATCGGCTCGACCAGATTCAGCCCTTCGAGGGCATCGGTCCAGCGGGCGAAGATTTCGAACTCGGCGATTTCCGCGACGTCTTCTCGGAAGAATTCCAGGCTCTCCTCGTCTTCGAAGTCGCTCTCTTCGTAGAAGGAGGCTTCTTCGAGGACCATCCGTTCGACCTCGCCGCGATAGGTGAGAAAGAGGACATAGTCGATGACCTGCTCCATTTCGGCGTCGGTCATCTGGGCCTTGAAGGCGGGCATGGAGGTGCCGTCGATGCCGTGATGAAGGACGCGGCGCAGATCGTCTCGGGAGGGCTTGTCGCCGTAGTCGGTCGAGGTGAACTTGAACAGGCCGCGGCGGTAGTCACGGGGCCTGGGGTAGAGGAACGCGGCGGTCGGTCCCTGACCGTCTCCGGAGATGCCGTGGCAGTGCAAGCAGTGGCGATGGTAAAGAGCCTGGCCCCCGGCGATCGGCACCGGCGTGTCGGAACCGGCCGGATAGTAGACGACCGGTCGGATGTCCTCGGGATCGTCGCCTTCCTGGACAAGACCCGCGAGGTAGCGTCCGCCTTCGGGAAGGCCGGAACCCCGAGGGACTCGGAGCAAGGCGGGAGACTCGCCGAACATCTCATCAACGATGGACTCGACGGCGTGTCGGGCCTTGGGTTTCTCGGCGAACTCCTCGCCGGAGAGGCGGGGGTCGTGAGTAAACTCGACGGGTTCCGACGCACTACAGCCGGCCAGGGCAATCAGGCCGATGATCCAGAACTTTCGCCACGCGATGGTCACGCGCGATTCCTCCCCGGTGATCCGGCCGGCCATCGTGCAATCCGGTTCCGGGAGGAACCGGGCCCACGGGAGCCGGACCTGTCGTCGCTCTACGCGGTGTTCCGAGCCGTTCATGGAACGGAGAAAGACTTCACTGTCTCGGGCGGAATGGGGGATTGCCGACCGCCTCAGGCGGGAAAGGCGAGCAAGGCTCGACTCTTGAGGTCAATCCTAGCGGGCGAAGGAACGTGTCTCAAGGCCCGTTCGAATTTCGAAGCGTTCGGTTCGTTCAACATTTTCGGCACGTTCAGACCAATTGGCAATGGTGGCGGGGGATCCGGCTCAGTCGGACTCGTGATTTCGACGATGAGCAACTTCTATGAGAGCCTACCACGAACCTGGCCCTGGCTCGGTTGCGAAGGCCCCTCCGTCGCGGGTGTTTGCTCGGCCTGAGGGGGGGGGAGAGGGGCGTCGTGTGGGGCGATCGGGAGGGTACTGGTCGCAATGCCGAGGGGCGTCGGCGGCGATCATGATGGTCTTGCCGTTGCTGGCGATCTATGAGGGAGGGATCGCGGCGCTCGGCGGGGACGAAGCGTTGCGGGCCGGGGTGGATGCCTGGATCGGCCGCTTGACGCCCGATCGGTTCCGGGTGCCTGACTGGGCACCTTCGGTTGTTCTGGCCCTGGGTCTGATCGCCTGGCGGATTGCCGAGCCGGGACGGTTCCGCATGAGGTGGCTGGTGGTGGCGATTGTCGAATGTGCGGTGCTGGGGGCCGGGTTGCTTGCCCTGTTCCGATGGTTCGATCACTGGTTCGAAGCCGCCGGCGGAAGCTTGCCCCTGGAAGTTGCCTCGCCGGTTGAATTGGACCTGAACGCGGGCGAATTGATCGGCCTGGTGGGTGCCGGAATTTTCGAAGAGGCCGTGTTCCGGCTGGGTCTGCTCGGGCTTTGCTATGCGGTCTTGAGGGTCTTGCTCATCCCCAATGTACTGGCGACGGCAATGGCGGTGAGTGGCTCGGCGCTGCTGTTCTCGATGGCGCATCATGTCGGCGAGGTGCCGGGGGCGTTTTCCTGGTCAACGTTCGTTTTTCGATGGCTGGCAGGGGTTTACTTCGCCTGGGTGATGATCTTGAGGGGGTTCGGGATCGCCGTTGGCACGCATCTCGCGTACGATCTGCTGGTGGTGGCAGACCCGTGGGCGGGCTGACGGTGAAGGGACGGCGGGGTGTGGGTCGTGCCGACCGGATTCACTGGGATGGTCGCGTTTTGAGGAAGAGCGTTGAAGATTGTCCACCTGTCTGACATTCACATCTGGCGCTACTCGATTAATCCGGTGAAGCTCTGGGGCAAACGGGCCGTGGGCATGGCGGAATTGTTCACGGGTCGGGCGAAGAAGTTTCGGCTGGAGCGGATGGAGGACGTGGTTGAGCGTGTCAAGTCGATCAACGCCGATCACTTGCTGATTACGGGTGATCTGACGACCACGGCCATGCGTCGCGAATTTGAGCAGGCAAGAGAGGCGTTAGGGCCGCTGCTCGGTGACCCGGATCGGGTGTCGATCTTGCCGGGCAATCACGACCGGTACACGTCGCGATCGGTTCGGACGCGGGCGTTTGAGCGAGTTTTCGGGGCGTTCTCGCCGGGGGATAGCTTCCCCTGGTTGCGCCATCTCGATGAACGCACGGCGATTCTGGCGTTGGATGCAACGCGGGCGCACCTTTCGGCCACCGGACGGTTGCCGGACGATCAGTTTCACCAGGCGAGGGAACTGCTCCTGACGACCGATCCGAGGCCGAAGCGGCTGATTGTGGCGTGCCATTATCCGGTGGCCGCGCCGGAGGCGTATCAGTCGGAACTGCGAAAGAAGCGGATGGTCAACGCGGCGGACGTGGCGCGTTGGCTGCGGAGGGTCGGGCCTCACCTGTATTGCAGCGGACATGTGCATGCGGCCTGGGCGCACCGGCCGCACGAAGTGCCGGAGCAACTTAGCCTGAACGCGGGAGCCCCCCTGCTCCGTGACCCGACCGGACGACGGCCGCCGGGGTTTCTGGAGATCGACCTGACGGAGCAATCGGTGACGGTCAAGCATCACGCCTGGACCGGGATGGACTGGTCGATCATGCCGATGGTAACGGACCTCCGCCTGTTCGGCAGTGAGGCCGGCTCGCTCGTCCGGGACTGAATCGAGGGATGCAGGGCCGATCAGAGGCGTCGCCAGCGGATGCCATGATCGGCGGCGAGGGTGTCGGCGGCCTCGGGCCCCCAGGAACCAGCTTCGTAGGAGTGAGGAGGAGGGGCGTCGGGGCGGTTCCAGGCGTCGAGAATTGGGGTGATGAATTGCCAGGCGGCCTCGACCTCGTCGGTTCGGGTAAAGAGGGTCGGGTCGCCAAGCATCACGTCGAGCAAGAGGCGCTGATAGGCTTCGGGAGCGGGGCGGGCGAAGGCGGTCCCGTAGCGGAAATCCATGCGAACCGAGCGGAGCCGGCGGCGAGAGCCGGGGATCTTGGCCTGGAAGCCAAGGCTGGTTCCTTCTTTCGGCTGGATGTTGAGGATGAGCTGGTTGACGGCCGAACTGCCTTCCGTGTCGGCTTCGAAAAAGGTGGTGGGAGGGTTGCGGAACTCGATGGCGATCTCGGTCGCTCGCTTCGGGAGGCGCTTGCCGGTCCGGAGCACGAACGGGACACCGGCCCATCGCCAGGTGTTGAGCATGACGCGGAGGGCGACAAAGGTTTCGGTCGTCGAGTCGGGGGCGACCCCCTTCTCCTGAAGAAAGCCGACAACGTCTTCCCCCTGGAGCGATCCGGCGGAATACTGGGCGCGGACGACGTGCTGATCGACCTGTTCGGGGGTCCAGCGGGGGAGGGTCTGGAGGATCTTGACCTTCTCGGTTCGGACCGAGTCGGCCGAGAGATCGACGGGAGGCTCCATCGCCACAAGGCAGAGGAGCTGCATCATGTGGTTCTGGACCATGTCTCGGATCGCGCCCGCGCCGTCGTAGAAGGCGCCTCGGCCGCCGGCCATGCCTTCGCGCTCGGCAACGGTGATCTGGACCGAGGCGATGTGGCGGCGGTTCCAGATCGGCTCGAAGATGGCGTTGCCGAAGCGAAGGGCGAGGATGTTCTGGACGGTTTCCTTGCCGAGATAGTGGTCGATCCGGTAGATCTGCCGCTCGTCGAGGACGGATTGCAGCTCGCGGTTGAGCTGTCGGGCGCTTTGCAGGTCGTGGCCGAACGGTTTTTCGACGACGACGCGGCTCCAGGGAGCCTCCTGATAGCCGGGGTAGATCAGGCCGGCATCGCCGAGCTGAGTGACGATCGGCGCGAAGAACTCGGGGGCGACGGCCAGATAGAACAGGCGATTGCCGCGGGTTTCGTGAGAACGATCGACCTCCTCAAGCCGTTCGCGGAGCTTGACGAAAGAGGCGGGATCGTCGAGGTTCCCTTCGACGAAGACGAGGTGAGGCGCGAAGCGTTGCCAGGCCGTGTCGAAGTCTCGGCCGTCGTTTTCCTTGGCGAGGGTTTCCCGGAGATTCTCGCGGAACTGGTCGTCACTCCAGGGCCTTCGGCCGAACCCGACCACGGCGAAGCCCGCAGGCAGTTCGCCGGAGAGGGCCAGCTCGAACAGGGCGGGCGCGAGCTTGCGGTGGGTCAGGTCGCCCGTCGAGCCGAACAGGACGATGGCGCAGGGGTCGACGGCCGAGGCTTGCGGCAGGTGCTCGCGCAGAGGGTTCGCGTTGCCGTCGATTGGGCTCGATGCCGCCATCCGTACCGCCTCCGGGCCTCGTTGGGAGTCTCGCGTGTGGAGCGTGGTTCGAAGTGTACGTCAGAACGCCCGAGGGCTTCAAGCGGATGCATCGTCGTGCGCAATCAGGTCACGCTACCGGGCGACGACCGGCGAGGTTGATGCCGTTGCCCTGCCCCTTGTGGTAGTGGGTCTGGCGGGCAGAGAGGTCTTCGATCTCCACAAGACCAGCCTCGTGGAACCAGGAGGACACCTCCTCGAAGGTGTGCCGCGAAGCGTACTTCGGCGCGTACCAGTCGAGCGTGTCGCAGACGCGGACCTCGGGATCGGGGTGCATCGAGACGCCGATCGTCAGCACGTTGAGCGCGACACCGCACCGAGCGACCAGGCGGTTCGGGCTGTTCATCAGGCGACGCTTCAGGCTGCCGATCGGCGCGGACCATCGGCTGAGGGTTTCGAGGACAGGGACGGGAAGGCGGGTTGAGATGGCGCGGTGGGCCTCGATGATCGCCTCGAGCGCGGGACGCTCCTTCTGGTAAACCCAGATGGCGATGCGGCCTCCCGGTTTGAGTCGTCGGGCGAGCGAGAGGAAGGCGCGGCGGGGGTCGGGTGTGTGGTCGAGGACGCCGAGGGAGTAGATGTGATCGAACGACCCTTCGAGCAGGGGGAGGCGGAAGAGATCGGCTCGGAGCAGGCCGACGATCGGCAGGTCGGCGTTCAGGTCTCGGGCGGCCTGGACGGCTTCGCTCAGGTCGATGCCGACGACGCGGGCCCCGGCCTCGGCGGCGACCCGGACGTAGCGGCCCATGCCGCACCCTCCGTCGAGGACGAGGGAGCCGGAGAGGTCGGCGTCGGTCAAGCCGGTTCGGTTGCGGAAGGTCGCGCGGTCTTCCTCGGGGCGGAGGATCCGGTAGCGATTCCACTGGAGCGAGTAGGTCGAGATGGTCCGCGACTGGGTGAGATCGGGCATAGGGCGGCGGTTCCGGGGCCGGCGCGGCCGGGATCAAGGGTGCAGGGCGTCGCGTTTTTCCTCGGCGGCGCTGCGGCGGAGGTATCGCGGTTCGAGGGTCCAGAGGTCGGCCTGATCTCCGTTCGCAATCGCCCGGGTGGCGAGGTCGAGCAGGACGCCACCAAGGGGGCGAGCCCGTTCGGGGGGGGCGATCGTGGCGTGGTCGGGAATCTCCGCGGCGATCCGGTCGGGCGTCGGGCAGAGGACGAAGGCCCCGGTCGGGAGGTCGGAGGTCCAGGCGTCGGCCGGGATGATCTGATCCGGAGACGCTCGGAGCAAGGGGCCACCGGGCGTCTCGCGTCGAAACGAGGCCGAAAAGAGATCACCGCGCTGGGCATCAAGCGCCGAGACGACCCAAAGGGCGTCGCTCGGGGCGTTGTGGGCGAGGATTTCGAGGGTCGAGAGGGGGACGATGGGGCAACCGATGGCGAAGGCGAGCGTCTTGGCCGCAGTGACCCCTACGCGGAGGCCGGTAAACGATCCTGGACCGATGGCCACGGCCACGGCGTCAAGGTCGCGTGGTTGAAGACCGGCGCGGTCAAGCAGGTCTCGGATCGCCGGGACGAGCAGGCGGCCATGCTTGGGGCCAGGCTCGGGATGAACGATCAGCGATTGACCATCGTCGAGCCCGAGGGCGACAGCGGAGTGGAGGGTCGAGGTGTCGAGGATCAGCAGGTTCACCGGGCGAGTTCCTTGAAGCGCAGAACGAGCCGCCGAGGGGGGACCGACGCATCCTGGCGTGCTGTCCCGGCTTGGGCTTGACCCTCCCGCGTCCCTGGTTCTACGATACCCTATTCTGACCATCAGCAAAATTCAAACGGAACCGGTTTCTGTCTGTGCGACGTTAGCCTCCCGTCGCGTGTCGTACCGGTTCGGTCCGGAGAGCCTCCCGTGCGTCGAGCCCTGATCAGTGATATTCACGGGAATCTCGAAGCGTTGGAGGCCGTACTCGACGACATCCAGCAGCAGCGGATCGACGAGATTTTCTGCCTGGGTGACATCATCGGGTATGGCCCGAACCCGCGGGAGTGTATCGACCTTGTGATGCAGAATTGCGAGGTCTCACTCCTCGGCAATCACGACGAAGGGGCCTTGTTCGATCCGAATGGATTCAATATCGGAGCGGAACGGGCTATCTTCTGGACGCGTGATCAACTGGAGACGGGTGGCGACTCGGCACAGCGGGAACGGCGCTGGGATTTCCTTTCGGAACTGCACCGGACCTACCGGACGGGACCGTACCTGTTTGTTCACGGTTCGCCCCGGAACCCCCTGAGCGAGTACATCTTTCCGGAAGACATCTACAACCAGCGAAAGATGGAGCGTCTGTTCCAACTGGTGGAGCAGTACTGCTTCCAGGGGCACACGCATGTGCCGGGGGTCTTCACCGAGGGATACCAGTTTTACGCTCCCGAGGAAATTGACCACGAGTACACGTTGGGCGAAGGCAAGGTGATGGTCAACGTCGGCTCGGTCGGACAGCCGAGAGATGGTGACAATCGAGCCTGCTACCTGATCGTGGAAGACAGTGCGAACGTCGGAGCCGATCGCGAAGCGGAGGGAGAGTCGACCTCGGCACCGTTGGGTCAGACCCGGCTGTTCTACCGCCGTATTCCCTATGACTTCGAGACGACGATTGAGAAGATCTACGCCATCTCTGAGCTGGAGCCGTTTCTGGGCGATCGGCTTCGCCAGGGGCGTTGATGCCGTGATCGTCGCTGGGTTTTCGCTGCAATCGCCTTCGGAGGCGGTCGAGAAGCCATTGCCGTGACCAATCATGAATCGGAAGCGAGCGGCAGGAGTTGCCTCGGCACCGGTGATTACGAGCCCCCCCGCCCTGCCCGAGAGTGCGTTTCGCCTTGAGATTCGCGCTCGATCTGGATCGAAGTTCGGACTAAGACGTTGCGATCGCGAGCGTTCGAGCCCTTGACGTTCTTTCCGTTCGGGGACGAAGCTCGCACGGGGGCGAAGTGAGGGACGCGCCGATCCCGATCGAATCGTCCGCGAGCTTGGTTGGAACGACGTTTCCTCCTCCCGTTTTCCTTGCCTGGCCCTTCATCCGTTGATTCCCTGATCCCAAGGTTCCCGAGCCGATGAGCACCGAGCCGAATCCCAGCCAGGATCCGAAGCGACTGTTTTTGTTCATGATCTTGTCGCTGATCCTGATCACCGGGACGAACTATACGCTCAGCCGCCTCGGCCTGATTCCTGAGCCTGAGCCCAAGCCCGAGGCGCCGCAGGTTGCCCAGGCTGATCCGGCCGATGCGAGTGATGAGCCTGACGCCGCCGAAGGCGCCGACGGCGCGGCACCGGTCGAGGATCGTCCGGAGGTGGGGGACGATCAAGACGCTCCCGCTCCGGAATCGGTGGTGGAAGCGGATGAGGCCGAGCCCGAGCAAGATCGACCGGCCGCGACGGTGGATCCAGAGTTGCTCGTGCTTGGATCGGTCGAGGAATCGGCGACGGACGGCTACCATCTTCAGGTCGTTGCCGACCAGCGAGGGGCGAGCGTTCGTCGCGTGTTGTCGGCATTGCACAATGCCGAGTACGAGGAGGGTGAGCCCCGAGAACGGCCCATGACCCTGGTCCGTTCGGTCATCCCTGAGCATCGCCCGCTGGCGTTGCAGATGCTGAACGTCACGGAGGACGGGGTCCTTCGGCCGATTTCCGACCTGGATTGGCGATCGTGGCAGGTGCTCGTGGACGGTGTTCCGTTTGATGAACTGGACGAGGCGACCCAGGCTGAGGCCAATCCGGTTGCGATCATCCGGGACGAACAGGGGAACGAGATCGGTCAGGAGTTGAGTTTCCGTACGGTGCTGCGAGAACCGGCGGAACTTCCCCCGGTCGTTATCACCAAGACCTACCGATTGCGGAAGGGGACGGATGCCGTTGCGCTGGACCTGGCCTTCGATCTGCTGGAGGGTGTAGACGAGCCCCGGGAACTGCTCTATCGCCTGGATGGGCCGTCGGGCATCCCGATCGAGGGGGAGTGGTATACGCATACCTTCCGGAATGCCTACTTCGGCAAGGGGACGGAAGGGGATACGGTCGAGGTCTGGACGTATTCGTCCTACGATGTGGCCAAGAATCCTGATTACTACATTAATAACGTCTATCCGACCGTTTTTGCAGGGATCGAGAATCAGTACTTTGCCACCTTCCTGAAGCCTGAAAAACCGGCCGAACAGGTGGCCGAAGCGGTCATGACGGTGGTCGATGCCGATCCGAACGAGCTGAAAAAGGCCGACGTGGCGGTTGACCTCATCTCCAAGCCGGTCGAGGTGGAGCCGGGATCGACGATCACGCACTCGTACGAGGTCTTCGCAGGTCCGAAGACCGAAACGGCCCTGCTGCCGTTCGGCGCAGGGGAACTGGGGATCTATCGGCAGGTGGGCCGAATTCCCGTCATCGGCTGGCTGCTGGACTTCATCTGGGCGATTGTCGATCCGATCGTTGCGCTTCTGTCGGTCTATATCATCATTCCCTTGCTGGCGGGGATTTACTCGCTGACGGAATCGATTGCCGGCTGGTTCGGCGGGACGCGGGGAAGCTACGGCATTGCCATCATCTTGCTGACGGTCGTCGTCCGACTGGCCCTGTTCCCCCTGAGCCGGAAGCAGGCGGCCTCGGCCAAGAAGATGCAGGACCTTCAGCCGCACATGGTGGCCCTGCGAGACAAGTACAAGGACGACCGAGAGAAGATCGCCCAGGAAACCTTTGCCCTGTACCGCAAGCACGGCATCAACCCGCTGGGCGGCTGCTTGCCGGTGTTCATCCAGATTCCGATCTTCATGACCCTCTGGCGGGTCTTGAACGTCAGCGTGTCGCTGAGGCAGGCTCAGTTCCTCTGGATCGACAATCTGGCCGCGCCGGACATGCTGTACAAGCTGCCGTTCACGCTGCCGTTGCTGGGGCCGTACTTCAACCTCCTGCCGCTGGGGGTGATTGGCCTGTTCTTACTGCAGATGAAGCTGTTCACACCGCCGGCAACCACGCCGGAACAGGAAGCTCAGCAGCGGATCATGAAGTTCATGATGGTCTTCATGATGCTCATGTTCTATCGCGTCCCGGCCGGGCTGGCCCTCTACTTCATCACCAGCAGCGTCTGGTCGATCAGCGAACGATTGCTCCTACCCAAGGTGACCAAGACCCCTGCGATCGACGCCGATGGCGACGAAGGCCCCGACCGAGATGGCAAGGGCCGAGGTCCCGGAGGCAACGGGAAGGGGCCTGATCCCAACGGCGGCTCTGGTGGGTGGCTCTCCCGGAAGCTCAACGACCTGGTCCAGGAGGCCTCGAAGGAAACGACTTACCGCCGGGAGGAGCTGGAACGGAAGCGTCGTGAGCTGGAACGCTCCGGAGCGGCTCCCGCTCCTGGGGCCGATCCGGGCCGATCGCGGCCGAACAAGAAGAAGACCAAGCCAGGTAAGCGACGCTGATCGCCGATTCGGGAGGCGGGGCCGAAGCATTGCGGTTCACTTCCCCTTGGCTTGTGATTGCGTCAGGACTTCCCGACTGGCCTCGGTGAGCCGAACCCCCGATGGCCTCGTTTGACACGTTTGACACCATCGCCGCGATTGCCAGCCCCCCCGGACCCGCCCTCCGGGGGCTGGTCAGACTTTCGGGACCGGAATCTCTGACGATCGCCCGGTCGGTCGTCAGGCTCGATGAGGGCCAGGAACCGGATCCCACTCGCCCCTCGTGGCGATCGGGGACGATTGATCTGGAGGGGCTGCCGCTCGACGCCTCGGTCACGTTCTGGCCCGGCTCAAGGACCTACACCGGGCAGCCGATGGCCGAGATTCATACGACGGGATCGCCCCCCCTGCTCCGTCGGGTTCTCGGGTTTTGTCTGGATCGGGGGGCAAGGCTGGCCGAGCCGGGTGAGTTCACCTTGAGAGCGTTTCTCTCGGGGCGGATTGATCTGACGCAGGCCGAGGCGGTGCTGGCGGTCATCGACTCGCAGTCCCCGGCGCAGGTCGAGGCGGCCTTGCAGCAGCTTGCGGGCGGCCTGGCCGGGCCGATCGAGGCGGTTCGGGATCGCCTGCTCGACACGCTCGCGCATCTCGAAGCGGGGCTCGATTTCGTCGACGAGGCCGACGTGGACCCGATCGGTCGCCAACGGCTGGCAGGCGACCTGGCCCGTGATGCGAGGGAACTGGCCGCCCTGGCCGATCGGCTCCGGGGGCGCGATCGGCCCTCGGGGCTGCCGCGCGTGGTGCTGGTCGGGCCGCCGAACGCGGGTAAGAGTCGTCTCTTTAACGCCCTGACAGGCGGGGATCACGCCCTCGTGTCTCCAATCGCCGGAACAACACGCGATTATCTCTCGGCGACCATTCGATGTCAGGAGTTGCTGGTCGATTTGATCGACACGGCAGGAATCGACGAGACGGGTGACCCGATCGAGGCCGAGGCCCAGGCGCTTCGGGCCGCTCAGGCGGCGGGGGCCGACCTCTTGCTCGACTGCCGATCGGGTGATGCCCCGCATGTGGCCGATCTGCCCGACGATCGTCCTCGGCTGGTTGTCTGGACCAAGGCGGATCGCGCCGAGGGAGAACCTCCTGACGGGACGATCGCCACCAGCGCCGCCTCCGGCCAAGGGCTTGATGCACTGAGGCTCGCGATTGCTCGGACGATCCGGGAGCGGGCGACCGAGCACGACCCGACCGGATTGACCTCGGCCCGATGCCGCGATGGCCTGGTCCGGGCGTCGAAGGCGCTGGCGAACGCTTCGGAGGCGATTCGCCTCGAAGCGGGAGACGAACTGGTGGCGGTCGATCTGCGCGACGCGGTCGAGGAACTCGGGCGGGTCATTGGCGCCGAGATCGACGACGCTATCCTGGATCGTATCTTCCGACGTTTTTGCATCGGCAAGTGAGCCACCCATGCCCCGCGTCGTTGTGCTCGGATCGAGTGGTTATGATTTGACGATCCGCCTGCCAAGACTTCCCCGACCGGGGGAAACCTTGCTGGGTGGGGAATTGCTCCGAGGGCCGGGGGGAAAGGGAGCGAACGCGGCCGTCGCGGCGCGTCGAGCCGGTGCCGAGGTAACGTTTCTCACCGCCCTGGGTGACGACGACTTCGGCCGATGGCTGGTCGAGCACGATCGGAACGAAGGGCTTGACCTAAGCTTTGCAAAGACGGTGTCGGACGAGGCGAATCAGGTCGCCCTGATCTTCGTTGGTGAGGACGGCGCGAACCTGATCGGGGTTGCTCCTGGAGCGAGTGCGCATCTGACGCCGAGCGACATCGACGCCCTGCCCGATGCCGCGTTTCCGAGGAAAGGTGTATTGCTCGCCTGCCTGGAGGTCCCGGTGCCGACGGTCGCGCGGGGCCTGGCCCGCGCGAAGGCGAACGGCATGACGACGATCCTCAACCCTGCACCGGCGGATCGAGCGATTCTGGAAACGGAGATGCTTTCGCATGTTGATTTCCTGACGCCGAATCAAGAGGAAGCGGCCGAGCTGACCACGATGCCGACGGAAACTATCGAGCAGGCGATCGAGGCGGCCAAGGCACTTCGAGATCGGGGCGGGTGCGGGGTGATCGTCACGCTCGGGGATCGGGGATGCCTGGTGCTCGGTCGTGATTGGGGACAGAACCTCGTGCCGGCTCCCAAGGTCAAGGCGGTTGATACGGTCGGCGCGGGCGATGCCTTTAACGGGGCATTGGCAGTGGCACTGGCCGAGGGACGGGGGCCGGTCGATGCCGCGGTCTTTGCCTGTGCGGCCGGGTCGCTTGCGGTCACGAGGCCCGGCGCTCAGGGTGGCCTGGCTCACCGAGAGGAGATCGAACGGTTCCTTTCCGACCCATGACATTTTTGCGCAATCAATTGATGGGAGGTGTCCGATGATCACCACGTTGGCTCGAGTCTTGGTTGGTTTCTGCGTGATGGTGCCGATCGCCCACGGTCAGGACGATCCGTCCCAAACTGGCGAGGAGCAGGAGAAGACAGAAGCGAATCAAGGGTACTCGCGGGAACTTGCCGAAGACCTGGCCATGCTGGAGGCGATGCTTCGCGTCCGGGAGACCCGCATCAGCGAGGCGGATCGCCAGCTCGAATTCGAGCGAGACATTCTTCAGGCGCTCCGCGATCGGCGCGAGGCGGGCGGAATTCCCGCTCGGATGGTTGAGGAGGCCGAAGCCCGGTTGACTGGTGCCGAGGCATTGCTCGAAGCGCGACAGGCCGACCGCGATGAACTGGCAATCCGACTGGAGCAGGTTCGCCGCGTAGCTGCCTCGCCCAGTCCGGAGCCGGACCTGGACGAACAGCGCGCCCGCCTCGACGACGAAGTGCGCATCCGGGAAGCCCAACTCCGCGCCCGGCAGGCCCGCGTGAAGGCCGCTCAGGCCCAGCTGACGGCCGAGGAGCAGAAGCGCGAACACTTCCGCGAATCGGTCCGGCGTGGGACCGAAGGGCCGGGCCGAATCCGACAGGCCACGCATCGCGTTTCTGAGGCAACCGCTTGGCGAGATACCATGGTCGCTGAGCAGGAGGTTGCCCGCCTGGTTCTTGATCGGGCGAAGCGGCGGCTTGAGCAGTTTGACAACCCGGAGGCGAGCGATCCCCTCGCCGGTCAGCGGGGAACGGAAGACCTGGCGGCTCGCGTCAACGTCTTGGAATCGCTTGTCGAGACCCTTCGAGACGAACTCTATCAGGTTCACTGGGAATTGCAGGGAATTCGCAATCGGATGCCCTGATCCGCAAGCACTTGCTCGCTTGAATCTTCGATCATAGGGAGACGCTCGATGACGTTACTCTGGTCGGTTGTTCTGGGTGTGTTGATGGTGGTCGAAGGTTCGGTGGGCGTGCAGGCACCATCGGGTCGTCCGGACGCGGACGCGACGGACGACCCCAATGTCACGGTCCAGGACGAGTTGCCTGCGGATCTCTCGGACACGACCCGCGAGCGATTGGAATTGCTGGAAAATCGGCTTCGCGTCCGGGATGTCCGCGTGCGTGAAGCGGAGCGGTTTCTGGAACTGGAGCGAATGATTCTGGAGGAAAACCGCAGGCAGCAGCGGATCGGAGGGGTTGCGCCCCGACAGGTTCAGATCCTTGAGGTCCGGGTGGCCGATGCCGAGTCGCAACTCGAAGCTCGCCAGGCCGAGCGGGAGCAGGTTGCTCAGATGCTCGACGCCATGCGACGGCGCATTCTCGGCCGGAGTCCTGAGCCGGATGTCGAGGAACTGCGCGCGGGCATCGAAGGGGATCTGCTCGCCTCTCAAATTCGACTGCAAGCGCAGGAGGCGAGGCTCAGGGCTGCTGAACTGCAAGTCGAGGCGGAACTTGCCAGCCAGGAAAATTTTCTCCGGGCGGTGCGGGATGGTTTGAGTTCGCCGATGGCGTTGCAACAGGCGTTCTATCGGGTGGCTGATACGCGGATCTGGCGTGATCTGATGGAGGCCGAACGGGATGCCGCCCGCCTGGCGGTCGAGCGCGATCAGCGGCGTCTCAGCGACTTCGACCAGGGAAATCGAGACGTGGAAACCGCCGTGCAGGAACTGGCCAATCGCCTCCGTTGGCTCGAAAACGAGGTCCAAATTCTTCGCGACGAAAACTATTTCCTTGAGGAAAGTCGGCGGCGGAGTCGGTACGGCCGTCACGATCGATTTGGTCGAACGGGGGCGACGGAGCCTTGATATAGCTGGGTTTCGGGGCGACGATCGAGGGTCTACCCGTCGTCCTCGGAGCAAAAAGAATCATGAGTCGTTCGACCTTGTCGGCCCTGTTGCTCGTTGCCACCATGACCAGCCTCGCCAGTGCCCACGACCGCCCGACCGGGCCGATCCACAAGACTCGGTCGGCCGTGCTTGCCCGGCAGGGGATGGCCGCGACGAGCCAACCCCTGGCAGTTCAGGCGGCCATCCGGGTCTTGCAGGATGGCGGAAACGCGATTGACGCGGCGATCGCCGCGAACGCGGTGATCGGGGTGGTGGAGCCGATGTCTTGCGGAATCGGCGGCGACCTGTTCGCAATCGTCTGGGATGCGAAGTCGGGCAAGCTGCAAGGTCTCAACGCATCGGGGCGGGCTCCGAAACGAGCGACGATGGATTATTACCGTGAGCAAGGGCATGAGTATGTCCCGATTTATGGGCCGTTGAGCTGGTCGGTTCCTGGCTGCGTGGACGGCTGGGCCACGTTGCACGAGCGGTTCGGATCGATGCCGATGGCGGATTTGCTTGCTCCGGCGATCCAATACGCCGAGGAGGGATTCCCGGTCAGCGAGGTGATCGCGGCGAACTGGAAGGATGACGAGGAGCGACTTGCGGCGGTTCCGTCCTCGGCTGAGTGTCTGCTGCCGGGAGGCAAGGCGCCCGGGTTCGGCGACGTCTTCCGAAATCCTGACCTGGCACGAACCCTGCGGTTCATCGCGGAGGAAGGTCCGGCGGCCTTTTATCGTGGTGCGCCGGCGAGGGCGATGGTGGCGTACTCGAACGAGGTCGGCGGGCTGTTTGCTCGGGAAGACTTTGAATCGCATGAAAGTACGTGGGTCGATCCCGTTTCAACGAACTACCGAGGGTACGACGTCTGGGAACTGCCACCGAACGGCCAGGGGATCGCTGCGCTGCAAATGCTGAACATCCTCGAAGGCTTCGATCTGGCAAGTCTTGGTCATAACTCGGCCGAGGCGTTGCATCTGATGATCGAGGCCAAGAAACTGGCGTTCGAGGATCGGGCGACGTACTACGCCGATCCGGCGTTTGCCGAAGTGCCGGTTGATCGCCTGATTTCGAAGGAGTATGCCGAAACGCGAGCGGCCCTGGTCGATCCGGACCGAGCGCTGACGGAGGTTGAGCCGGGACCGATGCAGCAGGGAGATACGATTTATCTGACGGTCGTGGACAAGGACTTCAACTGCGTGAGCCTGATCCAAAGTAATTTCCACAGTTTTGGATCGCAGCATGTGCCCCGAGGCCTGGGGTTCGCGTTGCAGAATCGCGGTTCGTGGTTCGCACTGGATCCGTCACACGCGAATCGTCTGGAACCGGGCAAGCGACCGTTTCATACGATCATTCCGGCGTTTGTGACGAAGGATGGTCGTCCCTGGCTGAGCTTCGGCGTGATGGGCGGTGATATGCAGCCGCAAGGTCATGTGCAGGTGCTTTGCAACATGATCGATTTCGGGATGGATGTTCAGGAGGCTGGAGAGGCGGCGCGGTTCCGTCATTTCGGATCGTCGGAGCCGACGGGGCAGCCGGGAGACGGCGGGGGAGCCGTCTCGCTCGAATCGGGGATTGGGCCGGACGTTCGCAACGCGCTGAAGGCGAAGGGGCACCGGATTGACGATCGGCCAGGGAGTTACGGAGGTTACCAGGCGATTCGGATTGATCTGGAGCGTGGGGTGCTGATGGGGGGCTCCGATCCTCGGAAAGACGGCGCGGCGATCGGCTACTGAGCCCAGGATCGGGCATCGGTCGAGGGATTGACATGGAGATTGAGGTCTTGATCGACGCACTTGCGCGACCCGATGCCTATGAGCATCGGGTCGATGCGGTTGAGGTCCATCAAACGCACATCTCGGTCGTCTTTCTGGCGGGTCCGTATGCCTACAAGGTGAAGAAGTCGGTGAATTTTGGATTCGTGGATTTTTCGACCCTTGAACGGCGTCGTCATTTTTGTGAGGAGGAGATTCGACTGAACCGTCGATTGGCCCCAAACGTCTACCTCGGCGTGGTGCCGGTGACGCGATCGGGCGATCGTCTCCGGATGGAGGGGCTAGGTGATGTGGTTGAGTGGGCCGTGAAGATGGAGCGGCTCGACGAGACGATGACGCTGAAGCATCAGGTTAAGGAATGCGGGTTGGGCGGTCAGGAACTGGAGCACGCGATCGGGACGATTGTCGCTCGACTGGTCGCGTTTTATGGACTGGCTGATCGGAACGCGGCGATCGCCGATGCGGCTGGGTTCGAGGCGGTGGCCCGCAACGCGGAGGACAATTTTGTCAGCTCCGAGCCGTTGGTGGGACGATCGGTCAGTCGATCGGTCATTGATCGGCTCCGAGCCTTGACGCACTGGGAACTCGAGCGGCTTCGGCCCCTGGTGATGGCGAGAGCGGATCGGGGCGTCCCGTGCGATGGGCATGGAGACTTGCGTCTCGATCACATTTATCTCAGACCCGATCGTTGTCCGCCGGACGATCTGGTGATCGTCGATTGCATCGAGTTCAGCGATTGGTTGCGGTCGGTCGATCCTGTCGCAGATCTGGCATTCCTGGCGATGGATTTGCTTGCTGCGCGAGGGGATCGATCCGGTGTGAGGGCGGTGATCCAGGCCTATGAAGCCCTTTCCGGAGATGAGGAAGGCCGGCCCCTCTGGCCCTTCTTCATCGCTTACCGGGCGGTGGTTCGAGCGAAGGTCGATGGATTGGCTGCCTTACAGCCCGAGCGGAGCGACGAGGACCGGGCCGAGGCGATCCAGAAAGCGCGAGGGCACTGGTTGCGGGCACTTGGAGAGCTGGAGGACGCGAGCCGACGGCCCTGTCTTGTGCTGGTGGCTGGGGCTCCGGGTGCCGGAAAATCGACCCTGGCACGGGGGCTGGCCGATCGATCCGGGTTCGAGGTGATCCGATCGGACGTGGTGCGGAAGGAGCTGGCGGGCCTGAGTCCCACGCATTCCGCCGCCGCCGATTTTGGTGAGGGGATTTATACATCGGAATGGACCGAGCGGACGTATGCCGAGTGTCTGCGACGGGCCGAGGCGATGCTGTTTGAAGGGCGTCGGGTCGTGGTGGACGCCAGCTTTGCGCGAGAGGAGCAGCGCTTGCGGTTCCTCAAGGCCGCCCGATCCCTGGGAGTTCCGGCGGTCTTCTTGAACATGGTCGCGCCGTTGGAGGTTCTCCGGGATCGGCTGGCCAGGCGGACGGGAGATGCCTCGGACGCGGGTCCGGAGATGGCGGAACAGGCATTCCGGGCCTGGGAACAACCGGAGGATCAGGAGGTCATCGCTCGGCAATTGGCGATCATGGTGCGAGACGACCCGAACGGCACGCTGGGTGAGGCGCTTGTTCGGCTTGACACCGAGCATGGCCTGCATACCGTGACCGAGGAGGAGCGAGTGTGGAACGAGCAGCTACGGTAAGGGACGGTGGGTGTAATAGCTGCTCAAGGCTCGGACCCGGCGGACCTGATACGAAACGACGAACCCCGATGCCGCCAGGGCCGAGGCAAAGACGAAGTGCCGGTAAGGAGCGTCGTAGCCGAGCTCGGGAAGACCCTGAGTGATGGCCAGGGCCGCATAGCCGGTCACGGAGAGGAAGGTTGTGAGCCAGACTGTTCGTTCGTGAAACCAGAGTCCCGAGGCTGAAACCAACAGGAAGTAGCCGGAGACGAGCGCGGTGTTGAGGCCCTGGATCTCGAACACGAGCAGGCTGAACAGCAGGACATCGAGGGCCGACCACGCATAGCGCGCCAGGTTCGCCCAGCGGTGCCGATGCAATAGACGCTGGCAGAGGAATGAGGCAAGCGCCCAGATGACGACCACGGCGATCGACCGAGACGACGCCGATCGGGTCCAGGTAATCAAGGTGTGATTGAGGTAGACGATCAGGCCACAGGCGGCCATCGTGCCGAGACGAGAGGCAAGCGCCGGCTCGCGTCGAGCCCAGCGGCGAAGGCGGTGCCAGGGGCCTCCTCGGGTCGCCTCGACGGGTTCTCCCCGGAGGAAGTGGTCAAGGTCTTCGGCAAGGTCGCCGGCCGAGGCGTAGCGGTCGGACGGGTCTTTCTCCAGGCACTTGAGGCAGATTTTTTCGAGCGGACGGGGAATGGCCGGATTGAGTTCGCGAGGATGGGGAGGTTCTCCCTCGATGACCTGGACGAGCGTTTCGAGCGCGGCCTGGCCGTTGTGCGGAGGGCGACCCGTTAGACACTCATAGAGAATGGCACCGAGGCTATAGATGTCGCTGCTCGGGCCGACATCGCGCCCTTTGCCGGCCGCTTGCTCGGGAGCCATGTAGCCAGGGGTGCCCACGATGGCATTCGAGGCGGTCATGACATCTTCGGTTTCGAGGAGCTTGGCCAGCCCGAAGTCGGAGACATTGGGGTTGCCCGCCTCATCGATCAGGATGTTCGACGGTTTGAGATCGCGATGGATCATCCCCTGGCGGTGGAGGTAATGGACGGCGCGGGCAACGATCATGACCAGGCGAGAGGTTTCCTCGATTCCCGGACGGTTTTCGCGGATCACCTGGGCGAGGCTCTTGCCGGCGACATACTCCATGGTGAAGAAATGCTGACCACGGTATTCGCCGACCTCATAGATGCCGACGATGCTCGGGTCTCGGAGACGGGCCGCCGATCGGGCCTCGGCATAGAAGCGCGCGATTTGATCGTTTGAGGCAAGGTGGCTCGACAGGATCATCTTCAAGGCGACGATCCGGTCGAGATCCGTTTGCCGAGCCTTGTACACCACCCCCATTCCACCCCGACCAAGCTCGCAGATGAGATGATATTTGCCGAAGTTGCGGGCCACGGCGATGAGTGAGCGGGGAGGTTCGTCTCGGAGGGTAAAGCCGTCGTCCTGGGCAAGGATGGCATCAGGAGAAATGGTGGCGGTGTCGCGGAGATCGGGAGTCTCCTCGAATTCCGGCGCGGAGTCACCGACCGGCGCAGCATGGACCGAACCCAGAGATGAGGGAGTCGGATCGTGATTCATTCCGAAAGACTGCGCACGCGGGACGATGTCAACGATCACGGAGAAGGGCAACGTTTGCCGATTATCCCCCATTGAGGCGTCAAGAACCAGGGGCGATCGGGTCTTCGGGGCGATCCGGAATCATACGGACCGGGGGGCTGACATCGGTCGTTTCCAGATGCCAAGCACCGATTTGCCAAGTTGATAATTCAAGCAGGGGTCGAGAACACGCGAAGCCCGGACCAGATAGCGATCCCAGAAGACGATCTGTCGGGGGCTGGGCATGGCGCTCTTCAGGACCAGACGATTGCCGAGCGACGCAAGGAGCCCGGCCGTGTCGAGATACCGCAATCGGACTCGATCCAGGCCCGGGGGAGAGAGGGCCGCGAGCGATCGCTTGCTGTAGCGTCGGAAGTGACCGATGGACTGGTCAAACGGGGTGTAGAGCCACTGATGAGCGGGAGAGAGGACCGCAAGATGGCCCCCAGGCTTGAGAAGCGTCGCGGCGCGGGCAAGTTCCTCGGCGTCGTGTTCGATGTGTTCGACCACGTCGATGTAGAGAATCGTGTCGAAGGAGTCGTCGGAGAGATCCGCCGTCGTTCCGACCGAAACCTGGCAGCAGGGCGGCAAGGAACCGTCGGCAATGGACGCGGCGAGTCGGGAGGCCAGGGTGTCGTCGGGTTCGAGGCAGACCCAACGTTGATGGTTGCCCTTGCAGAGAAATCGGGTCGTTCCGCCAAATCCGGCCCCGACTTCCAGCACCTCGGCACCGAGGAAGGGGGCAAGCTGACGCTGAAGGTTCGACTTCCAGACCCTGGCATCGGCGAAAAGGTCAAGCTCCGAACCCTCGTAGGTGTACTGGCTCATGATTCACCCGGATAGAGATTACGCAGCGGACCTGCGAAATAGCCATAATCGCGGATGGGCAAGAACGTGAGCCCTTGCCGGCCGCTGAGGGTCACGAAGCAAAACAGGAGCGCGAGCATGACCGCCTGCGCAAGCAAAACAAGCGAGATGCCGACCGCCGTGGTCGCCCAGCCGGGGATTGCCAGCGGGGTCACCAGCCGAACGATGACGGCGGCGACGGTGCTGAGCAGGACCAGGAGGATCAGAACGAAGGCGACCATCAACATTCGCACGCCGATCAATTCGCTATGGACCGAGATCGCGCTGAGTCCGTGGACGACAAGTCGGACGAAGTTCATGGTCGGCTTACCGTGCAAACGTCGGGCTCGGACCGTTGACACGCTGCAATGCGGTTGCCTGGAATTGAAGGCGGCGGCGGCGTAGTGATTCCAAAGTTCGGAGACGACAACCAGTCGTTCCAGGACCGATCGGGGGATGACGCTGAAGTTGCCGACCCGCACGTCAAATCCGGTCAAGACCCGATGGGCCATTCGATAGAGCTGATAAAAGAAGCGGAATTTGAGGGACTCTGAGCGCCGGGTGCGATCGGCAAAAACGATTTTCCGGCATCCCTCGGCGCGGTAACGATCGAGCATCCGGGGAATGTCGCGGGGGTCGTCTTCGCCGTCGCCATCCATGACGACCAGCGTTTGACAGCCTGGCAGCCGATCGGCCACGACGGCGAGTCCGATCGCAATGGCGCGTTGATGCCCGAGGTTTCGCTTGAGTGGCAAGATATCGACACGTCCGAGTGCGTTGTACGACCGATCGGCCGACTGAGGCTCGGTGGATGAGCCGTCGTCGATTACGAGGACGTCGGCCGACATCCGGTGCGTTTGCAAGACGCGGTCGAGCTCTGGGAGGAGCAAGTCCAGGGCGACCCAGTCGTTGAAGACCGGGATCATGATGACGAGCGAGTTACCCGTCGGACGGTCGCCGAGGTCGTCGAAAGCACTCATCGGGGGAATCGGCCTCCCGGGGCCGACGGTCCTCCGGGGATGTCGGGGGCCGGCCGATGAAGGTCGGAGTACGTCACACCTGGACCGATCGGGGAATGGAGGCGTGGTCCCTGACGCCTCCCGGCCGGTTCCCTCCGGGCCGCCCCCTGCTCATCGGTATGGAGATCGTCGTACCACAAGGTCCAGGACCTCGCAAGCGAGATTCGAGACGAGGTTCCGAAGATGGCGGCCTTGGGAAACGGGTCTGGGTCACTGCGTCGAGAGGCCATAGGCCATTCCGTAGCGGGATCGGAGCGATTGGATCAAAGGTTTCGACTCGGGAGCGGAGCCGGTTGCATGGGTGATCAGGTCGGCGGGACGATAGCGACGGGCGTGATGATGAATCTGGCCGCGGAGCCAGTCGAGCAAGGGCTGGGAATCGCCCCGGGCCAGGGTCGCGTCGAGATCGCCAAGCTCGCGGGAGGCTGCATCAAAAAGCTGGGCGGCATAGACGTTGCCGAGGGTGTAGGTTGGGAAATAGCCGATCAGACCCGCCGACCAGTGGACATCTTGGAGGCAGCCGTCCGCGACATCGGGAGCGACGACGCCAAGATCGCGGCGGTAAGCCTCGTCCCAGGCTCCCGGCAGGTCGGCCGGGGGCAAATCGCCCGAAAGCAAGGCCCGTTCCAGATCAAAGCGAATGAGGATGTGAAGATTGTACGTGACTTCATCGGCCTGAGTTCGGATCAGGGATGGTTCAACCCTGTTGACGGCGCGGTGGAACGTGTCGAGGTTCGCAGAGCCGAGTGAGCCTCGAAAGAGGCGTTTGATGATCGGGAACCAGAAGGTCCAAAAGGCCCGACCGCGGCCAACGAGGTTTTCCCAGAGGCGCGATTGCGATTCATGAATGCCGAGCGAGACGGACTCGCCCATCGGCGTGCCAAAGCGGTCAGCGGGCAGTCCCTGTTCATAGAGACCGTGGCCGACCTCGTGGAGAACGCCGAAGAAGGACTCTTCAAAATCGTCGCTCCGGTAGCGGGTGGTGATCCGGCAATCACCCGGCGCGATGCCTGAACAGAACGGGTGAGCGGAGGTGTCGAGGCGTCCACGCTCGAAATCGAAACCGATTGACGCGGCAACCAGTTCTCCGAGCATCCGCTGCGTTTCAATCGGGAAGGTTCCGCGAAGAACCGACGGATCGGGACGGTTCGATGAACCGGCAATGGCCTCGACCAGCGGCACCAGCTCGGCTCGCAAGGTGGCAAACAGCGCAGAAAGTGTCGCGGCCGAGGCCCCGGGTTCGTACTCATCGAGGAGTGCGTCATACAGGTCCCCTGAAGCGTGACCGACACACTCGGCCTCGCGCCGCTTCAAGGTGACGATTCGATCGAGCCAGGGGAGGAAGCGTTGATAATCGTGAGCCCGACGGCAGGCGACCCATTCGTGCTGCGCGGTCGAGGTGACCCGTGCAAGTTCCTCAACAAGTTCCCGGGGTAATTTGGTCTTGCGGTTGAACGATCGCCGAATCTCACGGACGTTGACGGCCTCGGGACTCTCAGGATCGGCGATGAGGTCGGAACCTTCCACCGTTGCGAGCAAGTCGCCCAGGGTTGGGTCGGTGGCGCGTTCGTGTTCCAGGCCGGCGAGCAAGCCAAGCTGGTTGCCGCGGAAGGCGGAACCTCCAGACGGCATAAAGGTCTGCTCATCCCAGGAGAGCAAGGCCGCGCACGAGGCGAGGGTGGACCACTCGCGGCACCGTTGAACCAACTCGTCGTATGCGGCCTTCGCGTCCACGTCTGGCACTCCCTGGAAACCAGGACCTGATGAACTCGCCACCAACAGAACGAAGATGAGGATTCTGAGCGATCATGAGGTCTGCGATCAAGGCGTCCTGGTACACGATTGCCGGGTGAGTCTTGGAGAGGATGGTGATGGGGCGGGTCCGCTGGGTTGAGCGAACGTTTCTTGTGATGGACGCAACAGGAGAGACGCGGGGCGGCGATCGTCGTAGGGACCGACTCGAGGAATGCGGAAACGCCGATGAACGCTCGATGTTTGTCGGGTTGGAGCGCACAATGACGTGATGGGTGTGGGCGTTTGTTCCGTCAACGCCTCCCGGCAATTCTCCGGAGTCCGCAAGCTGATGAACAGGTCGAAGTCGGTCCTCATGCTCGTGGGATTGGTGCTCGCAATCGGGTGGTCCACGCAACCGGTGATGGCTCAGGGGACCCTGGCCGATTATCGCCGGGCCGACAAGTTACGGAGTAGAACGCGAGGCACAGTCTACAAGACCAGCGTTCGACCCCACTGGTCGGCGGATCAGACGCGGTTCTGGTATCGAAACGATCTTCCCGGCGATGCCCGGGAATTCGTCGTGGTTGAGCCTGAGCAGGCGGTACGGCGACCGGCCTTCGACCACCAGCAACTGGCCGAAGCTTTGGCGGAAACCCTGGGAGAAGCGGTCGAAGCGGATCGGTTACCGATCGATCGGCTCGAATGGGCGGACGATGATCGATCGTTCGTGCTCCAGGTCGATGACGTGTGGTGGAAGCTTGATGCCGAGACTGCGGAACTGAGCACCGCCGAACCGAAGGATCGGCCGACGTCTCGCCAGCGGAACGCAGTCCCCCAGGCCAGTCGACGAACCGGAAAGGAAACCGAGATCCTTGTGGTGAACCGCACTTCGGGACCAATTTCGTTGATCTGGCTCGATCCGTCGGGACACCCTCGGAGCTATGGCACGATTCCGAAGGGAGAGGAGCGGCGGCAGCATACCTTCGGTGGGCATGTCTGGTCGGTTGAGGATGGCGAGGGGCGTGAAATTGACCGCTTCGAGGCGGAAGATCAGCCGGCTCGCTTCGAGATCGAGGAGGATCAGGAGGTGCCTCCTCCGCCTCCCCGAGAACGATCGAACCGGAGGCGGACGGAGCGGGGGGAGATGGGGCAGTCACCGAATGGTCGCTGGGTGGCATCGATTCAGGATCATAATGTCATTGTGCGCGATCGCGAGTCCGGCGAGGAGTTCCGACTTTCCGAGGAAGGCAGCGAGGCCGACAGCTACGAGGCTCGGGTCTTCTGGTCTCCTGACTCGACGAAACTCGTCGCCATGCGGAGAGCGAAGGGAGACAGTCGGAAGGTCTATCTGATTGAGTCGTCTCCACAGGATCAGCTTCAGCCAAAGCTCGACTCGTATGATTATCTCAAGCCAGGGGATCAGGTCGACGTTTCCAGGCCCCATCTGTTCGATATAGACGCACGCGAGGAAATCTCGATTCGGGACGAGTTGTATGCCAACCCCTGGCGTATCAGTGACGTGCGGTGGTCGTCGGATTCATCACGATTTACGTTTTTGTTCAACGAGCGGGGTCATCAGTGCCTGAGAATCATCGCTGTGGATGCAAAGACGGGCGAAGCCCGCGTCCTTGTCGAGGAGGCAAGCGAGACGTTTATTGATTACAGCCAAAAGTTCTTCTGTCGATACCTGGACGACTCGAACGAGATTCTCTGGGCTTCGGAGCGGGATGGGTGGAATCATCTCTTTCTTTTTGATGCCGGTACAGGGGAGCTGAAGCAGCAGGTCACGCAAGGAGAATGGGTGGTTCGAGGGGTGGATCGAGTGGATGAGGAGGCCCGGCAGATCTGGTTTCGAGCCGGAGGAATCGTGCCGAACCAGGACCCGTATTTCATTCACCATGCACGAGTCAACTTTGACGGTACTGGTTTGGTCCTCTTGACGGAAGGGGATGGGACGCATTCGATCGAGTATTCGCCGGACGGACGATTTCTGATCGATACCTATTCTCGCGTGGATCTGCCACCAGTGATTGCATTGCGATCGGCTGAGGATGGCCGTTTGGTCTGTGAGCTGGAACGAGCGGATGCGTCGGAGTTAATGGCGAGCGGATGGCAGGTTCCTGAGCGAGTTGTGGCCAAGGGACGCGACGGCGAAACCGAGATTTATGGGGTTATCTTTCGGCCGACGACCTTTGATCCGTCGCGGAACTATCCGGTGATCGAACAGATTTACGCCGGCCCACAGGGGGCGTTTGTGCCCAAGGAATTCTCGGCGTTGCATGGTCCGCAACGGCTCGCGGAGCTGGGGTTTCTTCTGGTTCAGATCGACGGAATGGGCACGAACTGGCGGTCCAAGGCGTTCCACGACGTTTGCTGGCGAAATCTGGCCGATGCGGGGTTGCCGGATCGAATTGCCTGGATGAAGGCAGCAGCGGTCGATCGGCCATACATGGATTTGTCTCGGGTCGGGATCTATGGCGGATCGGCGGGAGGTCAGAATGCGCTGGGGGCCCTCCTCTTCCACCCCGAGTTTTACAAGGTGGCCGTGGCCGATTGTGGGTGTCACGATAATCGGATGGACAAAATCTGGTGGAACGAGCAATGGATGGGATGGCCGGTGGGACCGCACTATGAAGAATCGTCGAATGTCGTGAACGCTCACAGGCTCCGGGGCAAACTGCTCCTCACGGTCGGTGAACTGGATCGAAATGTCGATCCGGCCTCGACGATGCAGGTGGTTGATGCGTTGATTCGGTCGGGCAAGGATTTTGATCTTCTGGTCATTCCGGGCGCTGGGCACGGAGCCGGAGGCAGTCGATATGGCGATCGTCGCCGTCGGGATTTCTTCGTGCGGCACCTGCTTGGGGTTGAGCCGCCGGATTGGAATGGGTTGCCGCCGGAGGAGGCTGATCTGGCCGAAGGAGAGGATTGATCGGTGAACGATCCGAGGGGTTGCTTCAAGGATTGAACCAGTTGGAAGGCCCCTTGCGACGTGGGAGGGGGCTGGGTCATCATGGAGCCATCGTCCGGAACGCGCAGGGGATGAGGTCCTGCAGGTGACTCCGGATTTTGCCCAATCCCTCCTGAACCCGCCCGTCCGCGGTTCCCCTTCGCGGATCGGGGTTGAAGCGAGCGGTGCCTCTGATGAGTGTGCAACAACGCGATGGTTGGCGGTCTGTTTGTGGTCGCTGGGCCGCGATGGTACTGGCAGTGGCCCTGACCTGGTGGTCGCCCCTGGCTTCGACGGGCAAGGCTCAGGAGGCTCCGGACTTCAATCGAGAGGTCCGACCAATTCTCACGAGCCAGTGTTTGCCCTGCCATGGTCCAGACGAGGCTGAGCGCAAGGGGAATCTCCGGCTTGATCTTCGGGAGGATGTCGTCAGAGATCGGGATGGTTATGCCGTTGTCGTTCCGGGTGATCCCGAGGCGAGTGAGCTCATCTTCCGAATCGAATCCGACGACCCGATCGACCAGATGCCACCACCGGAGAGCGGGCATGAGCTATCGGCTGAGGATCAAGAACTTCTCAGGCGCTGGATCATGACCGGAGCAGAGTTTGATACGCACTGGTCGTTCCGTCCGTTGATTCGGCCGGAACTGCCGAAGTTGCCCGAAGCCCTTGAAGAAGGTGTCCTCAATCCTGTCGATGTGTTCGTGCGGTCTCGCCTTGCCCAGGTTGGTCTGGAACCTGAGCCCGAGGCCGACCGGTACACCCTGGCACGTCGTCTGGCGCTTGACCTGACCGGCGTTCCGCTCAGTCCTGAAGAGGTCGAGCGCTTCGTGAACGACGACCGCCCCGATGCTTACGAGCGGCTGGTGGAACGCTTACTCGATTCGCCTCGCTTCGGTGAGCACTGGGCACGCACCTGGCTCGACCTGGCCCGCTACGCCGACACCAAGGGATATGAGAAAGATCAGCCCCGCACCATGTGGCGCTACCGCGACTGGGTCATCGAGGCAATCAACGATGACATGCCGTTCGATCGCTTCACGATTGAGCAGCTTGCGGGCGATCTCTTGCCCGATCCGACCGATGACCAGATCCTCGCGACCGCGTTTCATCGCAATACGATGACCAACGACGAGGGAGGGACCGACGACGAGGAATTCCGCGTCGCGGCCGTGAAGGATCGCGTGGACACGACCATGCAGGTCTGGATGGGGTTGACAATGGGTTGCGCCAAGTGCCATAGCCATAAGTTCGACCCGATCTCTCAACGGGATTACTACGCCTTTTACGCCATCTTCAATCAGACCGAAGACGCCGACCGCTTCGATGATGCCCCGACCCGGCCAATGCCGACTCCCTGGCAGTCGGAGCAATCGGCCGCGCTGGAAGCGCGTCTGGCCGAGCTTCGTGAGGCCTTCTGGCGCGATTCTCCCGAACAGACTGAGCGACAACGAGCCTGGGAGTCCGCGATTGCGAAGGCCGATCTGTGGCGACGGGCGACGATCACGAAGGCTGAGGCCGCGAGTCGTGCATCACTTGAAGTCCGTGAGGATGCGTCGGTGCTTGTCTCCGGGCCTCATGAGGATCGTGAAACCCTTACGCTGGAACTGGTGGTTCCTGAGCGAGTGACGGCGGTTCGGCTCGAAGTCCTCAAGGACCCGAGTTTGCCTCAGGGTGGGCCCGGCCGTGCGGCGCATGATCGAAATGCTGTGATTTCTGAATTTCGGCTCGCTATGCACTCGGTCGGGGACGAGGCCGACCCGGTGGTGTTGGAGGTGTCGGAGGCTCGGGCCGACTTCGAGCAAAAGGGGTATTCGGCCGCCTTCGCGGTCGATGGTAACCCTGAAACCGGATGGGCCTGGGCACCGAAGAACGATGAACCGCATGTGATTCTTTTGACCTTGGCCGAACCCCTGGAGATGGAAGGGGCACGGCTGGTCGTGACGATCGAGCAGAATTACCCAAGGCTGCAACTCGGGTGTTTTCGAATCTCAACCACCGATACCGAGGATCCCAAATCACTTGAACCTCAGTTGCGATCGCTGGAGGAACTGGCCGCACAACCGATTGAGGAACGGACCTCGGAGGATCAACAACGGCTCAACGAGGCCTATCGTCGCAATCATGAGCCGACCGCGTCGATCCATGCGCAGATTGAGGACACCGAGGCGGAGCTGAAGACGTTGCAGGAGACGGTTGCAAGGACTCCGATCCTTCAAGAGCTTCCCGATGACCGTCGACGGACGACAAGGATTCACCAGCGAGGCAACTTTCTGGAGCCAGGAGAGGAAGTGTCCCCGTCGGTTCCCGACGCCTTCGGCTCGCTGCCGCGGGGGAGGAATCCCGACCGCCTCGCGGTGGCTCGATGGCTGGTTTCCGAGGAGAATCCCCTAACCGCTCGGGTTGCTGTGAATCGCGTCTGGGCGCGGATTATGGGGGTGGGGCTGGTCGAGACGGAGGAGGACTTCGGGCTTCAAGGGGCACCGCCGACGCATCCAGAGTTGCTCGACTGGCTGGCGATCGCGTATCGCGACGAACTGGGCTGGTCACTCAAAAACCTCTGCCGACTTCTCGTGAATTCCTCGACGTACCGACAATCGTCGCGTCAGGACCCGTCGAAGGTCGAGGCAGATCCACGAAACGAGCTGCTGAGTCGGTCCCCTCGGTTCCGCCTTCCCGCCGAGACGATCCGCGACCAGGCGCTCGCTGTGGCCGGGTTGCTCTCAACGAAGGTCGGTGGGCCATCGGTCATGCCGCCGCAACCACCGGGGCTGTGGCGGGCGGCCTACAGCACCTTGAAGTGGGAAACGAGCACTGGGGAGGATCGACATCGGCGGGCCCTGTACACGTTTTTGAGACGGACGAGTCCTTACCCGTCGATGACAACCTTCGATGCCGGATCAGGGGAGGTGTGCACCATCCGAAGAGTCCGCACGAACACACCGCTGCAAGCCCTGGTCACCTTGAATGATCCGGCATTTGTCGAGGCCGCCGCCGCGCTTGGTCGTCGCATGGCCACAGAAGCTGGGCCCAACCCACGCACCATCGCGGCTCAGGGTGTTCAACTCGCACTGGGTCGACCGGCGACCGAAACGGAGGTCGAACGACTCGACGGCCTCTTTCATGAGGCGATCGAGGAGTTCCGTGCCGAGCCAGGAGCCGCCGATGCCTTCCTGGAGTCGGCCAACGCTCCCGCATGTGACGAGGGAGTCGACCCGATGGAACTGGCTGCGTGGGCCGTTGTCGGGAACGTGCTCTTGAACCTGGATGAGACGCTGACCCGGCCCTGACCCGCACCGCATCGAGGATCGCACGCGATGAACATGCAGCATGAGCGGGCGCTGGCCCAGACGCGACGGCACTTCTTCGGCGGCATTGGGCTGGGGCTCGGGGCGATTGCCCTGGGCGCGTTGCAAGGTCGCGCGGCTACGGGCATCGACGATCCGATGGCGCCGAAGCCGCCCATGCATGTGCCCAGGGCGAAGTCTGTCATTTATTTGCATATGGCAGGATCGCCGTCACAGATTGATCTGTTCGAGCACAAGCCCGAATTGACGAAGTTCAGCGGGAAGGACTGCCCGGCGGAGTATCTGGAGGGCAAGCGGTTCGCGTTCATCAAGGGAACTCCCAAGATGCTCGGGCCGCAGTTCACGTATTCGAGGCATGGGCAGTCGGGTCAGTGGATCAGTGAACTCTTGCCCCATTTCTCAAGGGTGGTGGACAAGACCTGCGTGATTCGGTCGATGTCCACGACCGAATTTAATCATGCCCCTGCGCAGTTGTTTGTGCATACAGGTCAGGCAAGGCCAGGGAACCCGAGCATGGGCTCCTGGGCGACTTATGGTCTGGGAAGCGAGGCGGAAGATCTGCCGGGCTTCGTTGTGCTCTGCTCCGGAGGCAAGGTTCCCGACGCGGGCAAGAGCGTGTGGGGCTCGGGCTTTCTGCCGTCGGTCTATCAAGGGGTGCAGTGCCGAACTGATGGGGATCCCGTGCTGTTCCTCTCCGACCCAGACGGAATGAGCCGGTCGCTGCGGCGTAAGACGCTTGATGCCCTGCGCGAGTTGAATGAGCTGCAACTCGCGCAGGTGGGAGATGCCGAGACGTTGACCCGCATTGCGCAGTTCGAATTGGCGTACAGGATGCAGATGTCGGTTCCTGAGGCGATGGACCTTGCTCGGGAGCCGGTCGAAGTGCTGGACCTTTACGGTGCGTCGCCGGGCTATGTTTCCGAGGCCGAGTCTGCGGATGACCCGCGGGTGCTCTACAAAGGAGATGACCCGACCTTCGCCAACAATTGCCTGCTCGCCCGGCGGCTCGTTGAGCGAGGTGTTCGATTTGTTCAACTGTATGACTGGGGATGGGACCATCACGGCTCATCGCCAGGCGAGTCGATCGACGAGACATTGCCGATCAAATGCCGTCAGATCGATCGGGCGGTTTCCGGCTTGCTGATTGACCTCGAACGGCGAGGGTTGCTCGACGAGACCCTCGTGGTCTGGGGAGGCGAGTTCGGCCGCACTCCGATGATGCAGAACAACGTCAATACCGAGCTGAAGCCTGGGTTCGTCGGTCGCGACCACCACCCGGATGCCTTCACCATGTGGTTGGCCGGCGGCGGGATCAAGCCAGGAATGGCCTACGGATCGACGGATGAGATCGGCTATCATGTGGCTGAGCATCAGGTCACGATTCGGGATCTTCAAGCGACCATCCTCCACCTCCTTGGCCTTGATCCGTATCGCTTCAGTGTGCCGTATCAGGGGCTTGAGAATCGCCTGATCGGACCAACCGACGAGGGGAGGATCATCACGGACATCCTGGCGTAATAAGGTTCTCGCTTGATGGAATCGAACGGTTGAAACCGGGGTTTGTGTGTGTGGCGGAGGACCTTCGTTTTGGGATTGTAACAATTTGATTTGTTTCCGAGTCTGAGTTTGTCTGAAGGATGTGGGACTTTTCTTGAGCGGTCTTCAATGGTGGAGGAAGGAGTGTTCCTCCTGGAGTGTTTTTTCGGAAAGGTCCGGGGCCGGACCGAAGATATGTGAGTTCGTCGGTTCACTCGACGAACTCGCAAGGATGACCTCTCTTTGACAGGAGTCACTCGATCCGTCGGTGATTGAAGAGGTTCTGACCGCTGGGGGATCGTCGCCATGCAATTGCTCCGCACAGCTCAGTCCAGTTCGAGGAGCTTTTTGTGACGTGTGGGCCGTCATTGCCGAGTCTGAAACGGCGCGGGCAAGTCATCAAGACGATTTGACATCGCGTACACTGCTGCTAGACTAAAGCGAAAATTTCTCCCAAACGCTCCTGTTTCCCGGTCTTTCCAGGATCCCGTCTTTTTCTCGACGGTTTGATCTCTCGGTGATCTCCTGCGCTCGTCGCGACACGATTCGGAACGAGTGTGTCGACAGGTGCCGAGTGTCATCCCAGACCTCTCTCATCGAAGGATCACTCACAGAGGGAGACAGGTGCTTCTTTGGGGTATCGAAGACTCGTGAGGTTGGTGTGGCAATGCCCGTCGCCGCCTTCGGGTGTCCTGGATCTTCTTGGTTGTGGTATTCGCGGTTGGTGGTTGTAGGATTGTGGTGATCGAGAATGATCGATCAATTGTGTTCGTTTTGGTTGATGCGTAGTTGAATCATGGTGCTCGGGGCTGATGTCGCGAGTGGTTGACGTTTATTCTTGCAATGCAACCGGAGACGTGAACCGATGTCTCGATCTACCCGAACCTCGTTCCGAGCAATCAGACATCGTGAATCACGCCGATCGCTGATTGGACGACGACAACTCGTCGTGGAGGTGATGGAACCGAGGCAGTTGCTGGCCACATTCACAGTCCTCAATACGGCCGATGATGGTCCGGGATCGTTCCGTCAGGCAATTCTTGACGCAAATACAAGTCTTGATCCGATCGATGAGATCGAGTTTGACGTCTCAGGAACGATTGAACTGGCCTCGGCGCTTCCTTCGATCGATGGAGAGTTGATTGTCGATGCGACAACAGCTCCAGGGTATGTGGACGCTCCGGTGGTGGTGATTGACGGAATCAACGCCGGCCCCGGAGTCAACGGTCTGCACCTGGCCGCCGGTTCCAACGCGAGCGTGATTCGGGGGCTGGACCTCCGCCGGTTCTCGGGGGCTGGGATCCTGGTCGAATCCTCGGATAACGTGATCGTGAACAATCGTTTGGGAACCGATTCCACAGGCGAACAGGATCTGGGGAACCAGGGTGGCGGGGTGGTGTTCGAGGGAGTGGCGGCCTCGAACAATACACTGGGCGGGACGGTCGCGGCCGATGCGAACGTCATTGCCTGGAATGGAGTGGGGGTTCGAGTTTCCGAAGCAACCGGGGTGGCGATTCTGGCCAATTCGATTTTTCAGAACGCAGGTCTGGGAATCGAACTGGTCAACGGTGGAAATAACGATCAACCGGCGCCGAGTTTGACCTCGGTTGATTCCATCGATCAGACCACGATCCGTGTGAATGGGACCCTCAGCGGGGCAGCCTCAAATACGGTGTTTCTTGTTCAGGTCTTCGCAAGTGATGGTGATGCGGTTGATGCGGAAGGAAGACAATTTCTCGGCGAATTCAACGTGACCACGAATGGGGTGGGAGAAGTCACGTTTGGGACGCTCGTGAATGCGGATCTCTCGACTCTCGTTGGGACTGCCATCACGGCGACCGCGTCTCGAGTGGACGGGCCGGGACGGGAAACCTCGGAATTTTCCAACGCGGTTCAGCTTCAGGGGTTCGTTGTCACCACCACGAATGACTCTGGATTTGGGTCATTGCGACAGGTGATCTTGAATGCAAACGCAACTCCGGGACCTGACGAAATTACATTCGCGGTCAATGGCACGATTTCGCTTCTGACCCCCCTGCCAATCATTACTGACACTGTGACGATCGACGGATGGTCAGCCCCAGGGTGGGATGGGCGGCCGGTTGTCGAACTTGATGGTGGGAACGAGGTCGAGGTGGGACTCGAAGTGGCTTCGACGGCTGCTGCCTCGTCGATCCTTGGGCTGTCCGTGATTCGATTCACGGACGTGGGAATCCTCGTCAACGGCGCAAGTGATGTATCAATCGCGGGGAATTATCTGGGGCTTGACGTGGAGGGGATTTCCGCAGGCAACGGGGTCGGACTCCGTCTCCTCGATGCGACCACGGCGCTGGTGGGCGGTCTTGGTCCAATCCTGGGGAATCTGATTTCGGGAAACCTCGCCGTTGGGGTGGAAATTCGGGGGACAGGGGCTACGGAAAATCTCTTGATCGGTAACGGGATCGGCACCGATCTCAGCGGGGAGGTTGATCCTGGTAACGGAGCGGCCGGAGTCTTGATTGCGGCCGGCGCATCGAACAATCGCGTGGACCTCGACAACACGATTGCGGCGAGCGATTTGGGCATCTGGATCAGTGGCATTGGCACGATCGGCAATCTTGTGACCGAGACATTGATCTACGGGGCACTCGGAGCTGGGGTCCGAATCGATGAGGGAGCGACGGAGAATACGGTTGGTGCGAATACGGAGATCCTCGGAAATGGGATTGGTGTCCTGATCAGCGGTGTCGGGACGAATTCCAATTTGGTGTCCGAGACATTCATCGCAGGTAATTTCGGTGATGGTGTTCGGATTCACGACGGGGCGTCATTCAACACGATCGGAAGCGGGAATACCATTCAGGAAAATTGGGATCGCGGGGTGGCGATTTCCGATTTTGGAACAATCGGGAATGCTGTTCTGAATAACCTGATCACCGAGAATTTTGATGGTGTGGTGATTACTGACGGAGCCTCCGCGAATCGAGTTGAGGGGGGGAACGTCATCTCTGACAATGTTGGGATCGGCGTATGGGTGTCCGGGACCGACACCTCCGGGAACTTCGTGCGCGGAAATACGATCGACCGGAGCGGCGGAGCCGGCATCCGAGTGGCGGAGGGAGCCACGGGGAATGAGATCGGTGGCTCTCCGACCTCAGGGAACCTGGTGCGTTCCGGAGCGGGTGACGGGATCGTGATCGAAGGTCCCGGCGCGATCGACAATCCGGTCATCGGGAACGAGGTGGCTGGCAATTCGGGGGCGGGAATCGCGATCCGCTCGAATGCAGAGGGGGTGATCGAGGACAATTTTGTCTTCGACAATGGCGTGGGGGTTGCGATTTTCGAGGCATCCAACGCGTATGTGTCTCGAAATACGATTGTGGACCAGCGCCTCCATGATGGGTCCTCGTATCTAGGCGATGGCGTTTGGTTGCAGAATGCCCAAGCAATTGAACTGGTCGAGAACACGATCTCTGGGAATGAGGGTGTTGGAGTTCGAATCGAAACCTCTTCGAACAATTCCCTTCGCGACAACCGGATCGGCACGAGTGCCTCGGGAACCTCCGTGCGAGGGAACGAAGGATCGGGGGTGGTGATCGACTCCGGGCAAGGGAACCGTCTGGAGTCGAACGTGATCTCCGGGAATCGAGCGCAAGGCGTCGAGATTCTGGGAGCACTGTCCTCGGGCAATCTGCTCGTGGGGAACTGGATCGGGACCGATGGGAACGGAGTGCTGATCCTCCCGAATCTCAGGTCGGGAGTGCTGATCCAAAATGCGCCGTCCAACACGGTTGGCGGTTCGGCCAACACAGTGGCTTACAATTTTGGTGACGGGATCAGAGTTGAAGGGCCGGGTGCAACGGGGAGTTTGATTCAGAACAACATTCTCTTCCGCAATATTGGCTCGGGCGTGGCCGTCGTCGATGTCGACGCTGAGGAACCTGTCGAGTCGGTCGTGGTGAGGAATAACCAGGCGATTGGCAATCTCCGGGACGGGGTGCAACTAAGCCAATCGTCTGGCCATGAGATCCGCGACAATCTCATTCGAGCCAATCGTCGAGACGGAATCCATGCGGAAGGATCGTCGAGACTGCGCATTGCCGACAATCGCGTTGTTGGTTTCGAGGAGTTCGCGCCGGGACAACCGGGGTTCGATAGCCCCGTGCAGCGGTTCGGGATTGCGATTTCCGGCGAGGCGACGGAATCCAACGACGGGGAGGCAAGTAATGTCCTCGTGGTGGGGAATACCGTTGAGGGATCACTGAGCCACGGGATTCTGTTCGTGCATGTTTCTCAGTCCATCGTGGGAGGGACCGACGATTCCACCCGCAACGTGGTGCATGAGAACCTGGGAAGCGGAATCGTCGTGCAGTACGGCGAGGAGGTTCAGATCCTCGGTAACCGGATCGGGCTGGTTCCTTCGCAAACGGGTGAGGGACAAGGGAACGGCGGATTCGGCATCCTGCTGGAAGGGACGAGGAACGCCATCGTCGGAGGAATTGCGTCGGGATCGGCGAACATCGTTGTGGGTCATGGCCGGGATGGGATCGCCATTCGTTCCCAGAGCGTTGATGTCCAGGTATTGTTTAATGAAGTTGGGCAGGTGGTCGAGGACACTGAGGGCTTGCTGCTGAATCTGGGGAACAGGGGCCACGGAATCAGTGTGGCCGGGCAGTCGGAGGGCAGTCTGATCCGGGGCAACCGGATTGTTGCCAACCGGGGCAGTGGCGTGCTGATCGACCAGGCGAGCAGGACAAGCGTCTTCGGGAATCTGATCGGCCGAACCGCACTGGACGAGTTGCCCGAACTCGGCAACCAGGGAGATGGTGTGGCGCTCCGTGGGGCGTCTCAAAACGCGATCGGCGGTGCCTCCGATGCGTTCTTCAACAATCGAAATCTGATCTCCGGGAACTTCGGAGCGGGAGTCTCGTTACGGAGTGGATCAAGCAATAATCTGGTGTTGAATAACGCAATTGGTACCGATGTCAGCGGATCGAGGGGGATCGGCAATGCAGGGGCAGGAGTCCTGGTCGAAGGCTCACCGGGAAACCAGATCGGCACTCCTGGTCTGGGCAATGTGATTTCGGCCAATGGAGGGGCCGGGGTGCAGGTCCTCAACGTTCAGCCGAATCGGGGGACCCAGGGCGTGGTCATCCAGGCGAACCTGATCGGAACCGACGGAGCCGGGAATGCTCCTCTGGGGAATGTCGGCACTGGCATCTTTGTGCTGGATTCAAGCGGGACACAGATTGGCGGCGCCTCAAGGAGCGCGGGGAACGTCATCGGAGCCAACGGAGGCTCGGGAATCGAAGTGTTCGACCGCCCGGAGAACGAGTTGCCGGCCTGGGAGAACGTGATCCTCTCGAACCGGATTGGCATTGGGAACGATGGCACGACCATTCTGGGAAATCGGAGTAACGGCATCGCGCTGAACCGGGCGTCGGGAAGTGTCGTCGGTCAGGCAGAAGCCGGGAACCTGATTGCCGGCAGTGGGGATTTTGGGGTGCTGGTCGGCGGCGGGACCGAGAACACCATTCAGGGCAACCTTGTTGGGACGCTCGACGAACTTCAAGGACAGGCAGCAAACACGCTCGGCGGAATTACCCTGTTTCAATCTTCAGGAAGCCTGGTGGGCGGCCTGGACGATGGAGAGCGCAACCTGGTCGTTGGGAACGGCAGCCACGGGATTTTCGTCATTGGTTCGGGACCGAGAGCAGACGATTCGGTGAGGGTTTATGGGAATCTCGTTGCCCGCAATGCCGATGACGGGATTCGTTACGTCGAAGCGGCGATCCCCGGCGGTTCGCGGGTCGGGCTGGCCTCGAATGAGGTGTTGAACAATCGGGGATCAGGAATCGTCCTGTCAAACCTGACCTCTCCCGAGGGAGATCCTGAGGCTGGGCTTCGCATCCTCCACAACCGATCGATCGGAAATGATGGGAACGGTGTCGAGGTGACGAATTCCCCCCGAATTCGCCTGGTCGACAACGAGGTCGAGCAGAATGGCGACAGTGGAATCCTGGTCGTTGGGTCGGCCGACGTGGAGCTTCGATGGAATCGGATCCAGCGGAGTCGGGCGTTCGGTGTGTTGACGCTGAATGCTCCTGGGATTCAGGTGATCGACAGCCGGGTGTCTGAGAACGCTGAGAGCGGTATCCTGCTCAATCGATCAAGCAATGCGGTGGTTCAGGGCAATTTGATTGTGCGGAACGGTTTGCCGACGCGTGCCGACGGGATCCGAGTGGTCGAGTCGAGCGGTGGAAGGCTCGGAGGATCGTCTCCTGGTCAAGGGAATACCATTATCGGCCAGTCGGCCGGAGCCGGGATCCGCGTGGTCAATGCCGATCAGGAAGTGGGTTCCTCGGAAACCCTGATCCAGGGGAATCGGATCGGCTATCTCGGGCTTATGCCCAACGAGGCGAATCGGACTGGCATTGTCCTCGAGAACGCTTCAAGGGTGGTCGTTGGGGGGACGGTCGGAGCCGGCGGCAATACCATTTCCGGGAATACCACATCAGGGATCGAGGTGCTGCAAACCCTCGGAAACCTTTCTCCCTCTGGTGTGAGGATCACCGGGAATTACCTCGGAACGAACCTGACCGGCACGGCCCTGCCCTCGTTCAACGGAGTGAATCTGGTGCAGCAAGATGGGGTTGTGCTGACGAACGCTGTCGGAGTGACGGTTGGCGGTGCCGACTATGCTGAGCGGAACGTGATTTCCGGGAACACACGGACGGGGGTTCGGATCAACGGGGCCCAGACTCGGGAACTCCTGGTGGTCGGCAACGTGATTGGAGGGGCCGATAACCCGACCCTGACCGCAATCAGCCAGATTCAGACGGAGATCGATGCACCTCCCGCGACCCAGATCCGGCCGCTGGTCGGTGTGGATGGGCAGCCGATCGACCCGGTGGCCTTCACCTCGATCACGCTGATCAATGGGCGATTCATCTTCGCGCCCGATCAACCGGAGGTGCAGGATGTCGGAGTTTTGATTGATCGAACCACCGGCAATCGGGTGTTCGGCAACGCCGTCGCCTACAACGGTGTCGGAGTGCAACTGGAGGAGACTCCTTCGGCTGAGTCTCTGCTTTCCCCCTCGCCTTATGTGCCCAACCGTCTCCAGGGAAACGTCGTGTTCCGCAATATCAACGGCGTCTACCTTGCAAACGCCGCCGGCAACGAGATTGGAGCATCGCCGGCTCCGGTGGGACAGCGAGGACCGGGGAACCGGATCGAGCGGAACATCTCCACGGGAGTGACTGTGTTCGGGGGGCGGTCGATCGGCAATTTTGTGACCGGAAATCAGATTCGAGCGATCCCTCCGGAAGATTTTCGACCGGAAAATCCGAACCTGCCGCGAGATATCGGATCGGGCATTTTCATTGACAGCGTGGTGATCACGGTGTCTCCCACCGAGTTGGTCCAAGAACAGGAGGCGTTGACAAACCTCCTTCAAGGAGGGCCGGGCACGCCGGGGCGGCAGTTTATCCAGCGCAATTACATCGGCCTTGGCCCGACGGCGACCTCGGGCCTGGGGAACCTCATTGTGGGGACGGTCTTTGCCCCCGTTCCAGGCCAGGGACAGCCACGCACCACCGTTGCAGGGGTTTATCTGTTCGGGGGGTCGGTTGGAAACGTCATCGAGGCGAATCGGATCACCGACCCTCGTTACGGTGTCCTGCTCCTCGACTCGCCGAGGAATCTTGATCAAGTCGCCCGACAAGGTCCCAATGCCAACATCATTCAGGCGAGAGAAGGGGATGTTGTTGTGCTTCAGCAGCGAACCGTGACCAATCCCGGTCGAAGGAACCGGCCTGGACAGCCGATTCCTCAACCGGTTCCGGGTGGTCCCCTGGCACTTGCCAGTGATCGCCGCTGAGGAATGAGAACGCAGGGGCGGGCGAGCCTTCCCTCGGAACAATCGAGAATCGAGAGACTCGGCCCGGTGATTCGGCCAGGGTTGATTCGCTGGCCCCCGGCGATCAATTGCCGATGATCGGCGGAGCCGTGGCGTAACGCAGCCCGGGAGCCCGATTATAGGGTGGGACATTATCCAAGCGGTTCGAACCACCGAAGTAGATGTTCAAGAGGACCGCGACCTCGAAGTCGAAGGGGCGGGGACCTGTGACGGGAGTGATGATCGCCGAACTGAGCAAGGCGCGATCGGCCAATCCGACGTTCACGCCGTAGGTTAGGTTGACCATGTCGGGGGTTCCAAACGGATCCTCGACGTTGAACGGGTCGCGATGGGTCAACGGCGTGTTGACATGAACTTCGAAGGTCGGAGCAATGAGGGTCAGGAACTGATCAGGAGTTTCGGCCTGGTAGAGCAGGTAACCGAAGCCGAGGTCGTTGTAGAGGAAGGTGGGCAACTCATCGGAAGCTGGTACGTCGATTGAGCTGAAACCGTGGGCGTAAAAGCGCCCCTGGTTAAAAAAGTACCCGACAAACGGTTGGATCCAGGTCGGGTTGAGCCTGGCCAGGAAGTCCGCGTTGGCAAAGCTGGCCGGACCAGTCGGGGCTGAGACCTGAAGCCCTGCTGAGATGAGGCCAAAGTCATTGAGATAAACGATGTGTTTCAGAAACAGTTGCATGTTTCCGACCGCCGTCGACGTGCCGTCAAGGGCCGCCGCGCCTGGGGTGATACCCACCGCAGACACCGTTTCAATCGGAACACGAAGACCAAACGAGCCCAACCCGCCAAGATAGGTTTTCTCAAAGCCCATGACGTGACGGTAAACATTGATGTCTCGGAAGGGGATGTTGAGCGATTCGTTGATGGACTCGTTCACGTCTTTGTAGTAATTGAACGAATAGAAGACGCGATCCTGGGGAATTGGTGATTGATTCTCTGAGAGTTTGATGCCGCGAATCGAGACTGGCAGGTCTCGAACATTGAAATCACCGACCTCGGGGGGTTGCAGAGGAGGAACTCCCTCCTGAGCTGCCCGTTGCTGTCGGACAAAGATGGGACCCATGTCGCCGATCAGGCCAGGAACTCCAAATCCGCCTCGGCCAACAGCACCGCCGAGACCCGTTGCCGGAGCGCCGGCCGAAGCTTCGAACGCAAGGTCTCCGAGCGAAGTGGGAGGAGCGGTTTGTGCCCCAAAATCAAACCCGTCGTCCGGCGCTGGCAGGTCTGGAGCCATGGTCGGATCGGTTGAAGGGGGTTCGGCAGAGGGGAGCCCGGCGCCGGGTGCGAATCCGGGGGGCACGCCGCCGAATTGCGGAGAGGGAATGTCGGTCCCGTCGCGGGGGGGAGCCGCCATTGGCGATGTCGGCGCGTATCCGGATTGAGCGCTTCCGAAGGTCTGACCTGATGGAACAACGCGCGGCCCGGTTGGTCTGAGGGTTTGCGATCGGTACCCGCTTTGCCCTTCAATCAAGTCGGAATTGAGGGGTATGACCGGGACGGTGGTGTAAGGTGAGTCGGCATTGAGAAGTGATCCTGGATGTTGATAACCCTGTGGGTAGGCGGTGGCACCTGGCGGTGGATTGAATTTGGATGGAGAGACCGGGGGATGGGGGGACTGACCGTGGGCGAGGCTCGAGGCGACGAGTCCACTTGCCGCGAGCCCAGTGATTCGGAGACGTCGGGACATCCACTTCATCTCAGTCTCACTCCTCACGTTCGGTCAATGAGGGGTGCTGGATCGGAGAGCCCAAGACGGCCCAGGTTCCAGCATGTCCGTTCGTCAGATTCCCCACGTCCGCCGTCCAACACCAGGGAGGACAACGAGAGGTTATAGGTTTATCGACTGAACCGGCTTGTCGACTTGTCGGTTTTCTGACGGTTATGCTGAAACGGGCGGTTGGTCGGCGGGTTCCTCGATCGGAATCGTGGCACATGGGTCCGGCGCGGCGCCGGGGGCCGGGGCCCGGGGGCCGGACCTGGTTCGAGGTGTTTCGCAGGAACTTCAGGTTTTGAAAGAACTTAGAGCGGAAGGACTGTCGCATGCAGTGGCTCATTGCACCAGATGGTCGGCTGCGAAGCCCCGTGCGGAAGGGAATGGCAGGATGGAGAATTCCAGCTCGATTTTCCTGGATTGTGCTGGTCATTGCACTGGGAGCGTCGGCCGGAAGGGTGGCCGGTCAATCCTCGATCCGCGACTTTGGCAAGCCGATTCTGGTTCACAACGGAGGCGGGCACTCGGCCGAGTTGCGAGTCCTTGCATTCGCGGATGATCGAACGCTTCTTTCCGCAGGGATGGACAAAATTGTCAATGTCTGGGATTTTTCCGATGGGCGGGAGCGTCTCTCCGCCACGCTCCGGCCTCCCATCTTCCGCGGACTCGCCGGATCGATCTATGCGATGGCCTTATCCTCCTCTCCTGACGCCGAGGGTCAGCGAGTGCTCGCAGTCGCCGGGTATGGCGTGGAATCGAGCGGCGGGGAGATCACGCTTTATGCGTACCCGAAGCTGCTGGAACCGGAGGGGAACGCGCCGCTCGCTCGGATCACTGACCTTGACCCGAACGTCGCCCCTGAGGAGCGAATTGGCCACCGTGACGTGGTGCGGGGGCTAAGCGTTTCACCCGATGGCCGCATGCTCGCCTCGTGCAGTCTGGATGGCACGGTGCGCATCTGGGACATCCAGGACCGCCCGCCGACTCCGGTCGCTGTTCTCAACGATCATGTGGGTGGAGTTCAAGCGGTGGTCTTCCTTCCCGATGGTCAGCGGGTCGCCAGCGCCGGGGATGACGGGATTGTTCGGATCTGGAACTGGAGAAATCATCTGATCTCGCGGTCGCCACGGCCGGAGAATCTGAGTGACGACCAACTTCGGATCAACACCTTGGTCGTTGATCCCTCAGGACGGTTTGTAGTTGCCGGTCGTGAGAACGGACTGATCATCCGTTATGAAACTGCAAATTTGAATGGTTTCGAATTTTTGAATCGAGACGATCTGGATGCGAACGGACGGCTCACCCGTGGTTCAATCGAGGCGCTGGCTATCAGTCCCGATGGAGCAATGCTCGCGGTGAGCGTGTTAAAGTTCCGATCGGAGAATGAAGCTGAGTTGCCTCGGAGCGAATGTGACATCGTCCTTCGGCGCTTTCCCGACGGTCGTCGGCTGAGAAATCTGGTGTACACGAGAGGGCGGGCATTGGGGCTTGCGTTCAGTCCCGATGGTTCGAGGCTGGCGATTGGTGGAGGAGACCGCCAGGCCGTCTATGTTGCCGATCCACGACAGGCACTGGCGGATCAGCAGATGATGACTCTTGCTGGCGATGGCACGACCCTCTGGGATGTCGGGTTTTTGAATCAGGGGGGCACCTCGATCGCCTATTCGCGGCGACGGCCCCTTGAACCCGATGAGCCCCGGTCGTACGAGGGGTTCGACCTCGCGGCTCGGTCAGCCGTATCGGTCGAGGATGCCGACGAGATCCGAGGTGCTCTGGACTCGTTCGAGGGGTGGGTGGTCCGCCCGACGGGTATCTATACGCTTGAATTGATTGGGCCGGACGGTCAGGTTCGTACGACGATTGAGTTGGATCGAGTCAGAGAGCGACGCTGGTGGTGCTACAGTTTTCTGCCGCCCTCGGCAGGTCGCGAGGAGTTGCTGCTGGCTGTTGGCTGCGAAGGCGGAGTGGTCGTCTATCGCGCTCGTGATGGCCGAAAAACCCGGGTCTTCGCTGGACACGAAGGGCCGGTCTTGGCGCTGGCACCGTCAGCCGACGGTCGATGGCTTGCCACCGCCTCGGATGATCAGACGATTCGGCTCTGGTCGCTGGTCGGGGTAGATCAACGCCCGCCTCTTGGTGCGACGTTCCGGAGGGATGATCAGGGGCGCTGGGAGGTTTCAGAGGTTGTCGACGGGAGCATGGCCGATCTGATGGGGCTTGACGAGGGAGATCAGGTCGACGAGGCCGGGATCGAAGGAGTCAACGGAAACGCCCCGGTTCCAATCGATCAGTTTGTGGATCTGGTTGATGAGTCGGTTCCCAATCGCTTGATTTATCTTCAGGTGATTCGGGAAGGCGAACCCGACCGGTTTCCGGTGGGCACGACCAAGAGAGACTCTCCGCTCCTGAGCTACTATCCGGGGATCGACCGGGAATGGGTGCTCTGGATGCCGGAAGGGTATTACGATACGTCGATCGCTGGGGACCATCGACTGATCGGATGGCATGTCAATCCTCCGATTGGCGCGTTGATGGAGCCGACACGGTTCCACCCTCTGAGTCGATACGAGGAACAACTGCTGAGGCCCGAGGCAATCGATACTTTGCTCCGAACCGCAGATCGCGATGCGGCCTTGGTCCTCGCTCAGGGAGGGGCTGACGAGGCTCCCGTTCGTGTCCTTGCTCCGCCGACAATCACCTTCGAGGCGGTGCCGGAACAGATCCAGGCTCCGGAACTTACCATTGCGGCGATTGTGACCGCTGCCGAGTCTCGGGTGATCCGTTCGTTATCGTTCCGAATCGGCACGAGGGAATTGGGCCGTCTGGAACCGGAGGAGCCGTCACCATCGCTCCGCGCTGAGCGTGAGTTGACGCTCCAGCCAGGCACCAACAGGATTGTGGTCGAGGCGGTGGATAACCAGGGGGTGAGCAACACAGAGATGGTTCGCGTGGTCTTCGAGCCGCCGGCCCCGCCCGAACCGCCAAGAAGCCCGTTGCTGGTGATCCGGTCAATCGGGGTCGAAGGATTCGGGGAAAAGGTGCCGTCGATTGCGTCGGCCGCCCAAGACGCAGAACAGATCGCTGCCTTCCTGGCTGCACCGACCGATCGGCCGCGCTTTCCGGAGACGCGGATCGATCGGCAGGTGCTGGGAACCGAGAGAGACGCGGAATCAGGTCCCTCGCCCACGAGTGACCAGATCGCCGAGGTCTTCGAGGATCTGCGTGAACGGGCTGATTCGGGATCGCTCAAAGCTGGTGACTCGGTGTTCGTTGCGTTGGAGTCGCATCTGGTCGTTCCTCCCGATGGAAAAGGTCCGCCAGTGCTGCTTGGGAGCGATGCGACTGGGGAAGTCATGCCGGCTCCTACACTTGATTCCGGGCTTGTTGCCGAAGCGTTGGAGCGGCTTTCGAGTGAAGGGTGTCTGGTTGTCTTCCTGCTCGACGGGTTGCATCACCCCGATTGGATTGGTCGGGGCTACGACCTCTGGGTGCGAGATCTGGCGTACCGGCGGGGAGTGATCGTCATGGTTGCTTCGAAGCAGCAGCCGAGCGAGCGACTGGCCACGCTCGGAGCCTTCGCCCAGTCGGTGATCGAATCGGCGCAGGTCAGGGCTCGCATTCGACCGATGGTCGATCCCGACGAGCCGATTACCCTCGATGACTTCCGAGCCGCTGTCATTCGGAGAGTGGCTGAGATGACCTCGAACCGACAGGTCGCGGACCTTTATTTCGACCCCGATTCCTTCGCCCTGCCGGGCGAGATCGCCATTTTCGATCCCCAGTTGCCCGAGCCGAAGGGCTTCGCATCGAACGAGTGATGACAAGGGAGAGGGTTGCGATCCATTGGGGGGGGGCGAGGCTGCCCCCCCTCCCCGTCGAGTCTTCGAGCTTGTTGGAATCCTCGATCGGGAACGCTCACGGGAGCACCACAAGCGGGAAGCTCGCCGAGGAAGAATCGGCAGACCCTTGCGCGACTCCGTGAGTGTTCGGAGCGTCCCCTTCGCCGCGGGCACCTCTCATGGCGAGGGGGATCCCGAGAAAGTGTTCGGCCAGAGCGGGGAGGGTGAGGTCGGCGTATTGCCTCAATTCGTTGGAACCGATGAGCGAATCTCCGTTGAGATCGGCCCTCGGATGGTCCTCGAAGATCGTGAGTCCTGGAACCTCACGCAATCCCGTTGCTCCCATGCCCCGAAGCAGGCTGTAACTGAGCAAGCCGTGTTCAAGCTCCGACGCTTCCAGTGCCCGTTCTCCGCGACGCGCCGCAAGGATGTACGACGTGCGAGCCTGGTAGGCGTCGCGATCAGCCAGGCGTCGCATCAGGAGGCCGACACCTCGATCATCAAAAATCGCATCAGCCTGGCAAGCGTCAATGATCACGAGCCGGTTGAGGGCTTCGAGCGTGAGCATCTGGCGGTAGAGTTCGGCATAAGGCAGAACCGCTGGATCGAGAATCGGATCGCGGCCGGGTCGAGGGGCTCGACTCTCGCTCGAATCCTGGGCTCCTCGCATGGCGACTAGCTCGGGCATCGGGAGATCGATTCCACCCGGGGGAAGCTCGGGCAGTTCAGCGTTGGGCAAGAGCAAGCAGAAGAACTCGCGACGGACATCGGTGTGGCCGGCCAGAAAGACGACCACGGTATCTTCGGGATGGTCGCGAACCTCTTGCCTGAGCGATCGAAAGACGTCTTCAACAGCTTCCCTGCTCACCGCGTCGTCGGTCAGAACCACCGTTTTGCCAACGCTTCCCGGGGCGTGCTTGCCGAAATGGCTGGCCAGGGCCTGGGCATCGAGATGGGCAAACTGCAACGCCTGCTCCGGATTGTTTCGATACGCGCTGACACCGAGTGAGAGCACGTGCAGGCGACCAGGGGTGGGAACATCACAACGGAGCCGGAGGATCTCGGATCGGCCATCGATCGCTCCGGGCCGGCTGGCCAGGGCATAGATCTGGTTCTCTCCCTCGACAAGCGTCAGCGGCAGGCGGAGGTGTCGGCCCTCGGGCTCGGGGGCTACGATGCTTGATCCGTTATGATAGAGGCGAAGTCCCTCGATGTCCTCGCCGCCAAGGCCGACGACCAGTTCGACCGTGCGGCGGTTCGGATCGTGCGATGACGCCGGTTCCAGCGTCACGAGTGGGGGTCTCGTGGTCGGCAAGGGTGGGGGCTCGGGACGCTCGCCTCGTCGGAGCGCGTTGGTCAGACCATAGATATGCCGTTGCGTCACGAGTTGATCGAGGTACGCCAGCCGATCGTCTTCGTTTCCCGGCTCCAGTCGATCGTTGATCCGCCAGGCGACCCGACGCTCACCATCGGGAGAGGCGTCAAAGAGCCCTTCGGGGGTATAGGCAACCCAGCTCACGCCGTCTTCCGACGCGGTGAGGGTGCCAAGGAGGTTTGGTTCGTCAGTGAGCCAGAGTCGAATGGTGGCATCGTGGCTAGCGCTGGCGAGGATCGGGCGGTTGGTCCAGAAGGCCAGAGAGTTGACCCGCTCCAGGTGGTTCGGGCCTCTCGGTTCGAGTGCGAGGGGTCGGCCAGGTTCGGAAACCTGACGGAGGATGATCCGGCGATCATCGCCGGCGGCGGCCAGAAGTCGACCATCGGGCGAGAACGCGACGGTGGTCACGGCACCATCGAGCCGAGTGACTGGGATCGTGATCCCGGTGTTGAGATTCCAGAGTTCCAGCCGGCCGTCTCGGCGGCCAAGCAGCACAAGGCTCGCGTCGAGGGGAGCAATGGCCCCGGCCGTGATCTCGACGGCCGAGCCGTCCGCGGCATCGTTGGCGGGATCGAATACCCGGGGAGGCAAGGTCGGCTCGGCTTGTTCGTCGAGATCCCAGACCTTCGCAAGACCGAGGTCGTCGGCCGCAAACAGGCGTCGGCCGTCGGTCGAGAGTTCCAGGGCGGCCACGCTGCCGTCGAGATCGCGGATCGGCTCTGTCAGGAGTTCGCCGGTTCCAGTGTCCCAAAGGCAGATCAGGGCGGGGCCAGTCTCGTTCGCCGCGGCAAGCCGGGTGCCGTCGCTGGAGCTGGTGAGTACGGTGAAGCGTGTCCGGGTCGGCCGGTTTCGAACCGAGGGGCGATCAAAGCGCACGGGAAGTCGAGCCAGGGTGGGAACGTCGAAAAGGGCTGGGCCACCAAGGGTTCCTGCGATCGGAGCGTGCAGGAGGGCAAGGCGGTTGTCGTCGAGAAATCGGCCGGCGAATTCGAAACGGCCGGGGATGATGCGCACACCCCGGCCATCGGCCTCGTCGAGGTCCCAGATCAAGGCGGTCCCCGTCGATTCGTCGTCCTGGACGAGGTGAAGCAGGTGTCGGCCGTCGGGAGAGACGGCAACGTGTCGAACTGCTCCGGTCCCTCGCTCGACCGTGGGCCGAGCGGTTCCCTCGGGCAGAACCCAGGAGCGGAGACTGCCCTGACCGTCACCCGAGACCAGGAGTTCGCCACCGGGATCGACGGCGAGGGAAAGCGCTGCACCGTTCCCCACGTCTTCCAGGGGGATTGGTTGGGCCGAGCGACCGTCGGCGGCGAGGTCCCAGGCAAGGATCTTGCCTGAGAAGGCGGAGCAGGCCGCCAATCGTCGTCCGTCGGTCGAGATGGCCACCTGGTCCACCGTCTCGCCAAGGTTCAAGGGGGGAGCGGGGTTGTGATCTTCCTCGGGAATCACGATCAGGGACGATCCCGCCGCAGCGACGAGCCATCGGGGCGCGACGTGAAGCGAGGAGATCGGCGCGCCGATCTGGTGCTCGCTCAGGATGCGGCCTTCGACTCCGACGGTCACGATCCGGCCGTCGGTGGTCCCAATCACCACACGATCTCCCGAGGGTCCGAGAGTGAGCGCCCCCGAGGCGGTTTCCGGGGCACGCAAGGCGCGGAGAAACTGTCCGGAGAGGGTGTAAAGATTGATCTGACGGGTGCCGTCCTCCTCGATCATCAAGGCGAAGCCGACGCCTTCGGGATCGGTGGCCGTGGCGATCGCGAAGGCCCCGGCGTCGGCGACGATTGCGGAAAGGACGACTTCGGGCTGTGTCAGGTTCCAGACGGCACAGCGTCCCGCCTCGTCGAGCGTGACGGCATGGGTCGCGCCGGGTAAGAACTGAGCTGACTGAACGGGAGATTCATGGACCGCGGCTCGGGGGGATCGCCAGCGTTCCTGGATCATGTCGTAGACGGCGACCTCGCCTTTGCCACCGCCCACAATGAGGGTCGAGGCGTCGGGGCTGATCGCGAGCGAGCGGGCACCGATCAGAACACCGGGCAGGACGCGGAGCAGTTCCTCCCCTGCCCCTCGCCAGATGCGGACGGTTGAGTCCATGCTGGCGGTGATCATCTGGCCGCCGTCCGGCGTGAAGGTGACGGCGGTCACGCGATCGCCGTGGCCTCGCTGAACGATCGGCTCGGTGATGAGGTCGCGAGCCGGGCGGGTGGCGGTTCGAGTGAGGGAGAGATTGGGATCGAATCCTCCAGACGTCTGAATCCGTTGCTCGGCGAGTTCTGGATCGCGGCGGAGCCGGTCGAGTGTGGCCGAAAGGTTGCGAGAGCCCTGGCGATCGCCGAGGGCCTCGATCAATCGGGAGGTAAAGAGGCCGCGGCCATCGCGGGTTTCCCGGGCGGGGCCCTCCGAGGCGGCGAGCCAGGCGGTCGTCCCGGGCCATCGCTGCACACTGCGAAGCATGCGAGAGGCCGGGGCAGGTTCGTAGGGCTGTCCCTCGGGGGCCGCGGGGCGTACTCGGCCGGCCGGGCCGGTGTCGAGCAGGCAGAGGATCGGGTGTTCGCCCCGGGACGCAATGGGGTCGAGGGCATCGCCAAGGGACCAACCGGTGCCATCGAGGTCGGAGAGGCGGGCGTCGAGGGGGAGGAGGTAATCGCGGGGCGGGTCACCCGGCTTTGCGTTCGGACCGGGGGGGAGTCCGACGGCCTGACCGGCGAAGTAGATGACGATGCGGTCTCCCGGTCGGACGCGATTGGTAAGCCACTGGCCGATCGCCTGGTCGAGATTGTCCCGAAGGGGGCGCAGCGGTTCCGGAGCATTCGGAGTCATCAGCCGGACGTGGTCATCTGGCCAGCCAGCCTCGGAGGTGAGCCAGGCGGCGAATGCTTCGGCATCGCGGGCCGCGCCCCGAGAGCCTGGCAAGGCGCGGCCCTCGGTATACTCGTCGATCCCAATGACAACGGCCCAGAGATCGGAAGCCGGGTGGACTTGGTCCTCCTGACACACGGCAAGCCCGGTAAGCGTGAGCACCGCGATCGGAAGGAGTCCCATGATGTTGATCCTTTCGGCTCGATCGGCCGAGCGCGGGCAATCGAGAAGCTGATCTCAGGTCATTCTGCCCTGGAGAGGGCAGACGGATCGGAGGGAAGGGGAAGGAATTCGACGACGACGCGGAAGCCGAGATCGTGATCGCTGTGATCGAGGGGGCCTTTGTAGTCGACCGTGGAGGCGTCGGCCCGCCAGGTCGTTCGGGCGGTCTCCGGGAATTCCGTGAGGTAAGAGCCTCCTCGGATCACGTAATTGGCCTGTTCCCGATCGACGGGTTGCTCGATTGGGTCGGTGTCAGAAGCGTGGCGACCGTAGGGCCTCCAGACGTCTCGGCACCACTCGCGGAGGTTGCCGGTCAGGTCGAGAATTTCCTGATCGGTGATGTCTCCCGAGGCAATCCGGTTCTCAAGGCGTTCCTGGGGGGAGAGGGTCGCCTCGTGGGTTGGGGCCAAGGAGAAGACGAGGCCAGAGTCGATGTTTGCCAGCTTCTTATCATGCTCGAAGCCCCAGACGAAGGGGCGGTCCTGACCGCGGGAGCGGGCGGCGTACTCCCACTGGGCCTCGCTGGGAAGCTGTCCGGAGACATGGTGAGCGTAGGCTTCGGCAAGTTCCCGGGTCACTCCTGGGGCCGGGTGGGCAAGAAACTTCACGCCGGCTCGCTGGAGATCATCGATCGCTTGTCGGTAGATTTCCAGGTCCGGGGAGGTTCGGTCCCAGCGTTCGACCTCGTTCAGGAACGTCTCCATTTCGCCAACGGTCACCTCGGCCTGCTGCAAGTAGAAGCTGGAGAGGACGACCCGGTGGCGTGGTTGTTCCTCCGACAGCGTTTTCATTCCGCCAAACTCGTCCGGTGCTCCCATCTCAAAACCGTACTCGTCGGTTCCGAGAACGAGCATGAAGCGGGTTCCATCCTCACGGACGATGGCATTGGGCAGAAGATCCGTCTCACCGGCGGCGGTGTCGGGGGTGTACCCAGCGGGAAAATAAGCGCCACTCTGCCGGAACAGGCGGAGACCGTCTGAGTTTCGAATGATGACCGACGGGCTGCCGCTGGGGTCGGGAAGGGCATCGTCGGCCGGGCTGTATCCTCGGGCCTCAAAATAAGATAGAAGCGATTGAGGAAACGTGCTCGGAACCTCATCCGGGTGGATCAGGGTTTGGGTGGAATTACTCCCGCTCCCTCCGTCGAAGTATCGGAGTCCGATCAGGGTTCCGCCTCCAAGGACGACCAACGCGAGTGCTCCCGTGGCAGCCCATCGTGGAATCCACCTTCGTCGGTTTCGAAGTCCGGTTTCGGACTCGAACTCGGTGGGAAGCTCCGATCGCACGGGGGGGACAAACCGTCGAGGCTCGGTCGGAGGAGGGGTCTGAAACTCCGTGAAGACCTCTGCGGGGCTAAGCACGGTGAAGATGGCTTCAAGGAATTCCTGACGCAGTTTTTCGGCGGAGGAAGGCCGATCGTTGCGGTCCTTGGAAAGACAGCGAAGAATGACTTGCTCGACGGGCGGCGGAACATCAACCCCCTGGTGCGATGAGAAGGGCGGGGGAGGCTCGAAGCAGTGGGCGTAGAGCAACTGCTCGGGTTTCTTTTGCGGAAACGGTCGGTGACCGGTGAGCATCTCGTAGAGGATGACGCCGAGCGAGTAGAGGTCGCTCCGATGATCGGGTGAGTCGTCCTTGATTTGTTCCGGGCTGGCGTAGGCGGCGGTGCCGATAAAGCCCTCGGTACCGAGCGTCTGGGTGGCGATGCCGCTCTCGGACCCATCTTCCTGTTCGATGAGCTTGGCGATCCCGAAATCGAGAACCTTGAGGAACTCCTTGCCGGGTTCGCGGTCGGCAAGCAGCATGATATTTTCCGGCTTCAGGTCGCGGTGGACGATGCCGTGGCGATGGGCTTCGCCGAGCACGTCGCAAAGCTGCGAGGCGAGCCGGGCGACACAGTCCAACGGGATCGGATGACGCTCGCTGAGTTCGCGGCGAAGCGAGCGTCCCCGGATATACTCCATCTCAATGTACGGCACCCCGTTAGCCACCCCCGTGGCGTGCACGACAGTGGCGTGAGGGTGCGAGGAAATCTTGGCCATCAACTTCGCTTCGCGAGTGAAGCGCTGACGCAGCGACTTGCTGCCGACCAGGCTCGGGTTGATGACCTTCAGGACCCGTTTCGCATCGAGGCCGGTATTCCGAACGAGCCAGACGGCTCCCATGCCGCCCTCGCCGAGGTGTTCGAGGACCTCGTACTGGTCGAGTAACACCATACCGGGATGGATCAGCCCAATCTGTCTGGGAAGGTCGGCAAAGGAGTAATTCTCGGTCTCGGGGCCGCTGCCAGAAGCAGGGTGGGTGCCTCCCTCGGTCGAGGGCAGTTTGCTGGTGGGCTCCTTTTCCGTTTGCGGATCGGGTGTCGAGGAGGATTCCGAAGTCGGAGGGGTACCTCCGACCTGAGAGCCAGCGGGTGAGAGCAGATTGAGGGTCTTGCCGACGTCTTCGTCCGGCAGAGCGTTCGGGTTCCCGTTGGGGTTTGGATTCGGCTTCGGATCCATGATCTCTCCCTTGGGTCGGCCTTGGGACCGGCTGCGATGACGAGCAACGGTCGGTGGCACGGACGATCCGCTCCCCGGGCCTCGGGGGTGACCGGGGCCATTGGGTAGGCTTCTCTCAGGGATTCTCGTCGGTTGGGGGGCCGTTGAGGAGGTCGGACGTGATGGTCACGTTGCCGACCCGGAGCCGCCAGGGGTACTGCTCGTCTGCTTCGAGGGTGTGATCAAAATACATGGATTTTCCAGGAATTAACCATTTGTCCGGACTCGCGGGAGGTTTCGTGACGGTTTGCTTCAGCGTGCAACTGATTTCGTCGTGAGTGATCGGCTCACGGACCGGGTCGCCTTCGAGTCTCGAAAGCGTGACCACAAAGGCCCCGAACGGGGTGTCGGTGGCTCGGACACGCGTGACCTTGGGGTCGATGGCGGCCTGGACCGTCAGGTACGTCTTCCAGGACATCTGATGGAACCGAACCGTTTTCTCTCGGATCGGTTCAGCGTCGGGGGCCGCTCCTTCTTCGAAGACCTGGATCCGCAAGTAGCGGTCTTCGTCCCGAGGCCGGACATCGATCGCTTTCATCGTACTTCGGATTTCCCAGGGGGTTCCGGGTTGAAGCTCGACGCCTTTGGTTTCTCCCAGAAGGATAGGTTCATCTTGCTTGCCGTCGGCGGGAAGCAAGGTCCGAACAATTCGCACCCGAAGCGGTCGTTGACGGGTGTTGCTGATCGTCAGGATATAGGGCAGATCCGTATCCTGATGCATGAATCCGGTCCCGTTGTTCAGAGCGAAGACATCGTAACGTTCCGGAGTTACGCTAATGTTGAACGGAGCCAGCTTCCGTCTCAGGGGTTCGAGGTTCTGGGCAATGGAAATTTCGACCGGATGACCGAAGTCTCGAGCGACGATGGGCATGACCAGCGGTCGATTCCCATCTCCCTGAATGACCTTTCCGCGATAGAAACCGCGGGCCTGGATGTTCGCTTCGGGAGAGCCGGTCACGTCCAGGTCTTCCTGCGTTGCCACGAAGGAGACCGTCGGCGGATCGGATTGCACCACAGGGCCGACCGAGACCAGACCGCCGGGAATTCGATCCGGGCGGCTTCTTTCGGGGGACTGCTCGGCTCTGAGGGTCAGCCAGGCACCTGATTCTCCGGTGGGCATCAGTGCCGCAACGAAGGCGAGGCCCTCGGGAACCTCCGCGTTGCGGTTTACGGCGGCGATCTGAAAGGAAACGCTCACGCCTGCGGGGTCGATGTTCAGCCGGTCGGTGGCGGGTTGCCATTGGAGGGCCAGCACGCCGGACCTGGGACGGATTTCGGGTCCTCCCTGGATCTCCTCAACACCGATCCACGACTGGGCTTCACTCGCGGCACGTCGCAACAGTTCAGCTCCGTCACGATCGTTGTCTTCGACAAGCCTTTGGGCGTGCAGCAGCGCTGCTAGACGCTGACCGAAGGCGTCGAGCCGGCGAGTCGGTTGATCTTCTCGGGCATCCTGGCCCATCAACTCGATCTCAGTGGCGCAGCGGAGTCGGTACCGGGATTCGTCATTCCAGAGTATGGGGAATAGTGCGTCGGCGGCAGTCGGAAGCCGTCGGGTGACGCTCCCGGTGAACGATCGCCTAACCTCGCCGACGGCGTCAGAGAACGAGGAATAACGATCGAGCAGGTCGTCAGGGCTCCCGGTGTCCTCGGTTCGAACGAGGCGATCGCGGAGGTCGTCGGCCGCGCGGTCCATTCGAAGGAGGCTTTCCGAGGCTCCGTCGGGGCTAGTGGTCTCGGCCAGCAGGCGGAGCCGAGCATCGAGCTTTGCCAGGGCGGCGGCCTCGGCCATCCAGGCCCGGTCGAATCGTACCTCGGGAGCGGCTGCGTTCCGGGGTTGGCGAGAGGGAGGCGGTTGTTCCGAGGATCGCCAGTCTTTCGTGTCGTGCTTCAACAGGGTTTCGCGTGTTTGCCAGGGAAGCAGCGGCGTGTCGAGCAACTGGTGGAGGGCCTGCCATTGACCGCGAGAGAGCTTTGTGGCGCGATCGTTGAACTGGTCCAGAAGTGCGTTGAAGGTCCGGCTGGCGGTATCGATCGCCCGGTCAAGCTCCTCGGAGGCGGTGGAGTTGGCGCTCGGATCGATTGCGACCGTCGCAAGCCGCTTGGCCAGGGCATCGGCCGCGTCGAGTGCCTGGACGACCGAATCGGGCAGCGAGGCTTCATCGGCGGGAGCAATCCAGGAGGTGTCTCGGACCTTCCACTCTGCCAGGGCGGGAAGCTGGGCGAAGATTCGTTCGAGCAGGGCTCGCCCTCGGGCAAAGCGATCAATTGCGACCTTTGCGGACTGGTAGTGGCCCTGCGCTTCCTTCAACCGTTCTTCAATCGTTCTGGGGATTACCTCGTCGAGAGCGAAGAGATGGTCCTGGACGTCTCGGCGGGCACGATCACCTTGCTCGATGGTCTTGGCGATGCCGAGGAGCCCGCGATGATCGCGAGCGAGGGATGTTTCGGCGATGCGACGTGAGAGGGTGGTTCGGAGCAGCAAATCGCCTCGGGTCGCGTTCCGAAAGTAGTCGGGACGATGGAACGCATCGCGCTCAGTAAACCGAAACGCCCAGGCCGGAAGCTGAAGTTCGAGGTAGGGCATCTCGTGGACACCCCGGGTTGCTGCGATCAACTCAGGAGGAGGAGTCGGCTGACGTTCGTCGGCAAACGACGATTCGGCCTCAGGCTGCTCGACAGCTTCGGCGGACGGTGAGGGAGCAGCGGGAACCTCGCGACGAGCAAGCTGCTCGACGCTCCGGCCGGTCAAGTATTCCAGGGCTTCACGCAGAATTCCCTGCGCGTCTCGATTGGACTCAAGGTTTCGAATGGGGAAGCGTTGCTGATCGGATTGTCGTCGGGACAAGGTGCTGGTCAGATTGCTTCGAACGCTGCTCGCTTGCATGAGACGCTGAGAGGCGGATTGCCGCATCTGTGGATCACGAAAAGCTTCTCGGACGAGACGATCGGCAAGTAAGAGATCGCGCTCGTAGAGCTTCCAGTGCGCGGGCAAGAGACGGTACGCAGGGGGATCGTCGAGCAACAGCGCATCATGGGCCTTCCACTCATCGACGAGGGTCTTGAGCAGAGTGTCGATCGGGTTGGGAGTCGGCGGCGGAGGGGAATCCTCAGATTTTTCGTCACCCGGAGGCGTTGCGTCGTTGGACTTGGCGACAGTCTCAGAAGTGTTTAAGGCTTCGGTATTGGTCAACGAGGCATCCGTCGATGACGTGTCTGGAGGGCGGATCGGTGAGAAGGTGATGCGATCGGAACCGCTTCCGAGCGTCATCAGTTCCGGAGTTTGAACGGCGTTTCGATTCTCTCGGACCCAAGAGGTGACATGATGCTGGATGTATCGGCCGAGACCATCGAGCGACATCTGTCCGCCCCGGCCCCGATCGGTCCAGGCAATGGCTTCGCCTTCAAGCCCCCGTTGCAGGTAGTAGGAGAAGACCGATCGACCGAGATCGTCGATCATCCAGCTCGTCTGTCCCGGTGCGCACGAAAAGAGGATCCCGATGCCTGGCGACTCGGCCGGTACGTCGATCGCCTGGAGCGCCTCGGAGAGTCCTTGGGTGGGGGCGTTGCCGAACACTCCTCGCTCACGATCGCTCCGGAGTTGCGAGAGATCAACGGCGAGTAGGACTGGACTTCTGGCTTTCTGAGCCACCTGGGTCACGAGCGAGACAATTCGCTCCTGATCGAGTCCGTCGGCTTGGGGACCGGAGGCGATCGTTGGTGCCGAGACCGAGACGACGATCGGGTCGCCTCGGCCGGAGACGGCATCGCTCAGCGCGCTCTCCAGTTGATTGAGCGGCAGCGCTCGGCCGTCGCTGTCGATCGCGGCAGCCAGCAAGGCCCGTTGATCCGCCCCCTGATACGGGACCCCCAGTTCCGGAATGATGAACGCCCGGATGGCGGTGGCGCGGGGTGCCTGCCAGATGAACCAGAGCAAAAGCCAGGCAATCAAGATCAGGGAAACCGCGGCGGCGGCGGCCTCGAGGATCAGGCGAGCCCGAACCGGCTTGGCCAGTGGGGGGTGCGTCACAGTGGCCATGGGGACTCCCTCGAGACTCGGGGGGAACTCGGCTCGACGCGAGGGGCAATCTCCTTCTTCCCTCCTCGATGACCGACGAAACACGACGCATCACCTTGCATCCAATAAATCAATTCGAGTGGCCGAGCACAATGGTCTGTCTTGACCGAACCGATTCCGAGAGCTTCGGATTCGGGAAATCCGTGAAGGCAGTGATGAAGCTCAACCGGGCAACTCATCCGCGTAATCAAATCGGAGGACGACCCACTGTCACACCTCCCCTCTCCACGGTTCGATCGAGGGCCCAAAATACCTGGGTCCAATGGTCGATGACGGATCGTGTTTGCTCAACGATGGTGCAAGGGAAGGGCTCAGGAGATCGGGATGGTGCTCCAGATGAGGTGAAGTTCGAAGACGAAGAAGGGGCCGTCTCCCTCGATCCGCTGATTGGCGTCGGCACAGTAACGATTGGCATCCGCCACGGATTCAAACAGGCCGAATGAGTTGAGGCGGTCACTCCAGAGCTTGCGAAGGGGAACCCGCTCGTCGTCGGACATCCCACAATTCGAGATCGCGCTGGTAAAACCGCTGTTGGCAACATCGTAGCCGATGCATTTCCAGGTCGGCTCAGGATCGGGGGGACGGATGGGCGAACCGAGGATCGCAAGGCACCATTCATCGTTCAGGGTGGCGGTTCGGCTGGGGTCCTGCTCGGGGATTACCAGGCCGACGCTCAGGCCGGTATCACCCTCGGGGTTCGCCCGGTGAGGGGCGAGCATCCGAGTGAGGTCGTCCCAAAGATCAAAGAGTTGGTAGTGGGGGGGCACCGTCGCCGGATCAAGGTCAATCATCTCGCCTTTCTGAAGGCCTGGAGGTGGTTCCGTTCCTCCAAGCCGAAACCGAGAGGGCCAGACGGCGCGGTCGACCGAATAGGGGAAGTCGACCTCGGGACGGAGAAGATAATGCTCACGTCGCTTGCTGTTCCAGAGCGCCCGAAGCGCAGGGGAGGGAGCGAAACGAATATCGTAACCAATCAGCCGGCCGAGAGGACGCACGGTGGACCTCCTTGAAAAATCCCGAATCGGGCCGTGGAGCACGAGGGGCCCAGACGATCACATCGGGACGGCTCCAGGAGGAGGCTGAAACACCTCGCCCGGATTGAGACAGGTTGGAGGTTTGAAATTGCGCTTCCAGAAACACTGGCAATTGTTCGGGTTCTGCATCCGCATGAACCAGTGGACATGGTCCCCCGTACATGGAAAATGAGGTTTGGACGGAGGGACGCGATGGATCTCGTAAGCGACGGTACCCACGGGGGGAACACAGGGTGGGCAAGGTTTCTTCGGGCAATCGGTCGTGTCTGAGACAACGTCGGTCGGGGCGCTTTCGGTCGCTTTTTGGATTGCCTGATAAGCAAGTATCCCTCCTGCGACGATCAGGACAGCGACATCCCAGGCGATGGTCGGAGGGCTGATCGGAGGGGCCAGTGGTAGAGCGGTCGCAAAGATCATGGAACGTTTGGGGCCTGAGTCGATGAACCCGAGGGGTCGAGGGAAGCCAGGAACCTCGATCGGATCGCGGATCAGGGAGTGCGTTGGGCTTGCTCAAGCGCCGCACACCGATCCGTGAGCATTTGCATTTTTTCGTCGGGAGTCGATCCAGGAGCTTGGAAGTAGGCTTTAATTTGAGGATGTTCGTCGAAGTCTGGACCATTGACCAGCGCGAAGCCCACGTATTGCGAAATTCCTCGTTCGGTCTGAATGCCCAGGCTGATGGCTTTGCGATCCGCCTGCTCAACGCGACGGAGCAACTCAGAGTCGTCCCAGGGGGTGGTGATCTCTGGCAAGTGTCGACGGTACAACTCGGCGATTCGGCGATGCAGTGCGGCCCGCCGGGCGCTGCTCATCTGGTCAAGTTGCGAGCGGCGGAATGTGAACATGGTGAGCCTCTGATGAATCGCTGGATTTATGGACTCCGTCACTGCACGGGTTTGGCTGGCGATGGGGCTGTTGCATCGTTCAACGATAGGGCCATTCCATTTCTGATGGGACCACGCGACGTTCCGCGGGATTCGAGGGAGTGGACAGGGTAATGAACTCCCGACGAAGTCCGCTTGAATCCGCCCCAAAACGACGAAGTTCGTCGACACGATCCCCTTCGACCAGGAACCACTGGATGGGGCCGAAGAACTCTCGAAGCTCGCTTGGTGTGCATGTTGGCAAGAAGATGTTGAGCACTCTGGGATCATAGAAGCGGAACAGGACCTGTCCCTTTCCCTCGTGCTTGACGGTCAGAAAGCGCCTGAGATGCTTGCGTAGCTCATCGAACGGGGAGGATGACGAGAGGACAATCCCCCAGCTTTTCCCCCATCCTTCCGTCACCAAGGTTTCCAGGAAGCTCGAACCGGAAGGAAGGGACACCAGATAGGGGGCCGACTCCACAAGCTGATCAGCGAGCGGACCCTCGTACAACGACTGATGTCGCTCGGGGCAAGAGGTCAGCAGGGCGAGGATCAAGGGATCCCGGGCCGCATCGAGAATGATGGAGAGCGGGGACGGTTGCGATCGGAGGATCTCCAGAGCACTTGCAGGCGGGCCCGGAGTCTGGGGCTGGGAACCTGGTCCAGCGTGTCGCGGCTTTGGAGGAGCGGGGACGGGCCGGGGAGCCGGCGGGCGTTGGGCAAGCATTCGGACGGTGAAGCGGCTCACCCCGGCTTCGATGATGTCTCCCGCGCGGAGGCTTGCTCTGGTCACGCGAGCACCGTTGACGAATGTCCCAAAGCGGCTTACTTCGTCGAGGAGCTGTACGACGGCATCCTGGAGGGAGAGGGTGAAATGAAGGCGGGAGAGGGAACGGTCGGTCAGGACGAAATCGGCAGTGTCGGCGCGGCCGATTCGAACGGTGGCTCCCGGTTCGATCCGGAAGGATCGGGGAGCATCGGGGCCTGCAAGGACATCGAGGATGACAGTGACTTCAGCCACGGATTCACCTGGTCATCGACCACGATCCGGTTCTCATTTCGAGCAGACCTCACAAAACGGAGCGCCAGTCGTGGCGGCCGAGCTGAGAGCCGCGCCCTGGCCGGTCATCCCGATTAGAACCGTAGGCATCCCGACACTAATGAGGCCGCCATGAACCGTCGAATCGCCGAGCCGAGCGGCCATCATGTTTCCAATCAGGACCGTTGGTGACCCCATCGCAATCGCGTCGGGGGGGCCGACGCAGGTGGCCATGTCACCAACGCGGGCCGCAGGTTGACCACCGATGAGAACGGTTGGGCATCCCGGTGGTAAGATTGGCCCACCGACGTGAGGAACGGGCGGGGTTCCGGGAGTCACCATCGGACAGGTGTGCAAGTCTCCAACTCGTGCGGCCGGTGGCATGGTGGGGTCCTCGACATCATTGAGATGAGTGCTCGGATCGAATCAGAGCTGGAAAGGGTGCGGCCATTATGAGGAGGATTTCTGGCCGGTTTTTGCGTCGTCGGCCTTTTCGGGGGCTGTGGGCTGGGCTTCCTCAGCGTCAGTTGGGGCTTCGGGAGATTTGGGGGACTTGGGATTGCTTCCGCTGCCCGCGCTGGCTGCTCCTCCCGAGTTGATCAGGACCATCGTGCCCTGGATCGCCACGCCGGCCGGCCCGATATCGACGAAGCCTCCGGGACCTTTGAGCGTCAGTTGTGCACCCGCCTCGATCACGACCCGCATTCCTGCCTTCAGGTGGATTTCCATGCCGGAATCGATCGCGTGATTCATCCCGGTTTTCTCGAAGAGATTCCCACCGATGGTGAGTGATTTGTCGCCACCGATTTGTTCGCTGTGGTCGGCGCCAACCTGGGTCGATTGCTGACCTCCGACCTGTTCGACCAAATCTCCCTTGATGGTGAGCGACTGGTTGCCGTCGACCTGCTCTCGGCGGGTCCCTTCGATGTGCTGATGACTGTCGCGCCGAATCAATTCTTTGCGATCCGCGTCGATCACAATGTCGACATTGCCGCCGCCGTCCTCGGGCCCCTTGCCGACGAGTAATTGAAGGTTCCCACCGATCTGCTCGACTTGATGACGACGGACGTATCGGTGTTCGTCCTGAGTGATTTCTTCGTGGTGGTTGCCTCCCGAGTCGCCGTCCTTTTCCCAGCCGATGATCCGGTGGGTATTGCCGTAAATTCGGTACTTTGCGTCGTTCTTGACCCGGACGTCAAGGTTTCGTTCGGCGTGGAGGAAGACCTGTTCCTTGTCTTTGTTGTCGTCGAAGCGCAACTCATTGAACCCGGTACCGCCGGTCGAGGTGTTGGATTTAAATCCACTCACCTTGTTGTCGTCTTTGTGGGCCTCGTCGGGGCCGTCACCGAGATATGGGGGCATCTGATCGGCGTTGTAGACGCTGCCGACGATGATCGGCTGATCGGGGTCGCCTTCGAGGTAATCGACGATGACTTCCTGGCCGATCCGGGGCCAGAATGAGGTCCCCCATCGTTTGCCGGCGATCGGTTGGGAGACGCGAACCCAGCACGAACTTTTCTCGTCGTTTTTCCCGTCGCGATCCCAGTGGAACTGGACCTTCACGCGTCCATATTTGTCGGTATAAAGTTCCTCGCCCTTGGGGCCGACAACCACGGCGGTCTGGGTGCCCTGGACCACGGGCTTCGGTGTTTGCCGGGTGGGGCGATAGGGGAGTGCGGCGGGAATGCAGGTAAAGGTATTGCTGTAAACAAATTCGTCGAGACTCCCCGTCCGGTAGTTACTGTTGAGCTTTGCCGCGTGGTGTACGGAGGTGAGGACATAGGAGCCATCGGCGTCGTAGTGACGGGTCAGACTGAACCGGTGGCCGGCCGTGAGCTGACGGAGCTTTCCGGCCCCGGCGATCTCCAGAGCCCCTGCAGCTTCTTCTTGAATGCGGATTTCGGCAGTCCGGCGATTGTCTTGAAAGATTTTCTGAATGTCGGAGGAACGATCGTCGCCACCTGGACCGATTCCGTCGAAACGCTGGGCGTATTCTCCGGGCCAGTCGTAGAGTTCGAGCTTGTCTGCCTTGCCGAGCTTTAACGTGTGCGACTTGGTACCGACCTGAACCGAGTCCATGATCTGGGTCTCGGCTTCGAGATGCTTGTGTGGCAGCTCGAAGCAATGATCCCAGAGCGTGACCTTCATGGATCGAAGTTCCTGGGCCTTGGCCCAGTCGTGGATCCGTTCTTCGTCGACATTGTCGTCGAGTTGTGCGGCGAACGTGGCTTGTGTACCGAACGGAACGTCGGGATGACTCTCAGGAGAGTCGCCGAGGATCATGGTGTGTTCGCCGTCGGAATGGGTAAAGAAGTAGAAGATCCCTTCTTCTTCCATCAATCGGCTGGCGAAGTTGAAATCGGTTTCTCGGTACTGCACGCAGTAGTCGCGGGGCTCGTACTGGCCCTTGAGCTTCAGCGTGATCGAGAGTCCTTCGAAGATTTCCTGGAGGATTTGCGGAACGGTCTTACTTTGAAAGATCCGGCTCTGAGCCTTCCGAGTCAGGAACCATGCCTCAGGAACGATGTCGGCCTGATACGTCGTGAAATTCGGATCGCGCCCCCCCTGGGCCATTCGGCAGCAAATTCCGTTGAAGTGACGGACCTTTCCTCCAGGCGATTTCACATGGGCGGTCAACTTCTTTCCGAGCACCTGATCGAAGGCAACATCCGTCTGATTCGATGCGATCAGGTCCAGGCGGAACCGGAACAGTTGTGAGAGTGCTTCGGTTCCGTTAATTCCCACCAGCAGGAGTGCATCCGGTCCAAGGGGGGTGGTGACCGTTAATGGACGATTCGCTTGCTGGTAGGATGCCATCGACCCCTCCGACGAATCACGCTTTGCGAGCCCGCAAGTGACAATCCCGGTCGGCCGCTGAGCCGGAATGAATTGCTGCCACCCAGATCAGTCTACAACCGAGGTCGGTGAAACGGGATCTTTGAAATTCCCCGGACCTTCGCTCAGGAACTGGCTTCCGAGTGATTCTGGTGTCCTGGCGATCAAGTCTGACTTGGCCACTTCCGGACATAACCGACGACGCCCCAGGAAAACCTTCAGCAAGAGAAACCGAGGGCGAACTCATGAGTGAGCCAATCAGTTCACCTGAACATCCAGTGGGATTTTCTCACTCTGCTCAGTACCATTTGGACGAGTATAGTAGGAGGTGCGTACCCGACACAATTGCGTCCTGAATCGTTGGGCCACACGCTGCGACCTTGTCCTGTGATGGGGACGCAACCTAGGATAGTATGATTCTGATTCGTCGGTTCTGGGGATTTCTCAACTCGTTTTCCTCTGAATAATGTTGACGCTCGCTCGAATCAGGATGGATCGATTCGAATCGTTGGAATGGATTTGGGATGGATCGAAACCGAGCGGGACAATGGTCCCGAAGCGGATCTCAACGATTGAGAGGGGCGACCGATGCCGAACGACGACGACCTGTCGGGCGACAAGAAGACCATCGGCCTGCCGCGCAAGGATGTCAAACGCATGATTGCCGAGGCTCAGGCGGCCAAACTCGCCGAGCAACCAGCCGAATCTCCGGAGCCAGATGTCCGGAAGCCTCCTCCCAGCGGCCAGGCGAACCCGCCGAGCGTGAGCCGATCCAGGGAGATGCCTGCTGCCTCGGGCGAGGAAACCATGTTGCCTCCCAGACGAGACGGGGGGCAGGTTCCCAGAACCCCTCCGGTGCGATCGATCCGGCCGGAGCCGAACGATACGCCGGAGCATTTCTGGGAAACGCGCCCTGCGGCGGAGCGTTCACCCTCGGCGGAGCGAGTGAAATTTGAGAATCCGTGGGAAACGTCGGTCCCGTCCCAGTTACCTCCCGCCGAATCCTCCTCGAAGGCCCCGGAGGTTATCCCTGGCCAGGAATTCGACACCGCTGTGGGGCCGAAGCGACCGCAACGCCCCACCTCTCGCGAACCTGGGTTTCCGGCTCCGGCGTCTCCTGGATCGACAGGGTTCTCGGACATCCCGTCTTCGAAGACACCCGTTGAGGAGGTCCGCAAGCCGACGCCTCCTCCGGTGACTCCGGTTTCTCGGGACGCAAACTCCTGGAATGCAACCTATGTCCCGGGCATGACCGCGGATTCTGGCACCAATCGCGAGTCGGCACTCCTACGGTTGGAAATTCTCGCAGGAGATGGCGAGCGCATTTTCGAGCGGCTTGCAACACTTTCCACAGGTGAGTTCACGCTGGGACGATCGACGGTCGAACAGTTCGTCGGTCGGGGCTCAGCCACTCGCCATCTTGCCGAAGACCATGTTCGTTTTGTAGTCGATACGGACGATCACCTCGTCGCCGAAGATCTCGGGACGATTAATGGCGTTTACCTGAAGATTCCTGAACACACCTCGGTCCCCCTGACGGATGGAGCACGATTCCGGGTTGGCCGGCACGTCATCGTCTTTCGGGAGGCTCCTCCGAGGTCGTCCCCCCCTGCTCTGGTCAGCCCCTCGGGTGAGGTGTTTTATTGCCGGGAATTCGTCCCGCTGGCGTTCCTGGAGTTCATCGGACCGGATGGGCTACCGGCTGCGACCGTGCCGATCACGAAGAAGGACCTGACGGTCATCGGTCGAGAAGGCGAGGGGTGCGACATCGCATTGACTGGAGATAACTGGGTCAGTCGCCGTCACGCGTGCCTCAGAGAACGTGACGGCCATTTCGTCCTGGAAGATCTCGGGAGCAAAAACGGGACGTTCCTCAAGATGGGAGAGCGGACAACAATTCGGATTGGTGATCGAGCGTTTCCCGACGCGGCCGACATCGTACTGATTGGCGATCTGCACTTTCGGGTTACGCGGCGCTAGGATTTCCGGCTTTCACCGAGGCTGTTCCGCTGGAGGTTGCTCTGGGGCGACGCAACCGTTGGACGCTCAACACGATGATCCAGATGAGCACCAATCCTGCCAGTCCGGTCCAGCCGATCCATGACTGATCGGTCGCTGCCAGGCGAATGATGATGCCGAAATACCAGAATGGAAGGGCCACCACGGCGGCTCCCACTGCCAGGCCCAAGGCGATCGCTCGATACCGCGCATTGAGCCGTTCGGCCTCCCTCGACCATGTGGTCAGTGCATGGTCAACCAGTAGGCGACCATTCCGACCCGCAACCAGCCCCATCGCAAACGCTCGTTGATGGTCCTCAACTCCGTTGGAAACAAAATAACACCCACGGAACAAGACCGGTTCGGACTGCTCGTGCGTGGAGAGACAGGCGTCCAGGAGGTGAATCAACTGGTCGCGGTTGCGTCGCGCGACATTGTTGAGAAGCATCAAACGGTTGTTACTATTCTTGTTACGAATCTCTTGCACCATTAAATCCAGGGACCAGGAATTGAACCATTGCCGCATCCATCCGATTCCGATGGAAATCAGTTCAGAGCGGTAGAGCTGAGCGCCGGGAATCGAAAACCCGCAACGGCTTTGTCTCAAATTTGCCGGGATCCGCGCGACAAAATCATCAAAGCCTGCGACTGTTTCCATCTCTGTGAACACCGTATAGGTGGGGCAGCGGAGTCTCAGGCCCGAACGGATCGCATTGAGATCGTTTCGAATGGCTGAGGCAACCTGGAGTTCATTCCCGCTGCCTGCAACGCTAATTGGCAGCAAGGCGGCCACTCCGCGGAGCACCGGCTCCTCGGGGTTGAGTTGACGGATCAAGCGGCAAAGGTGGGCGAGTCGATCGGGACCCTCGCCGTCTGATCGGCCGAAGCTTGACGCCCCGGCGCAACTGAGCAAGATGCCGTCGGCCACGGCATAAGCGTGGATTGGCGCCTCTGGCGACGACGGTGCTCGTCCAAAGAGTTGCACATTGGCAGAATCGATCAGGGCCGCAGCCTGCCTCTCGTCGGGACCGAGGAGAAGATAAAGCCGTTGCCGACTCGGATCGATGCCAGCCTGCCCCAGTCGGATCACGATCTCTTGCCAGGCGGCATCGAGATCGGGGAATCGACCTTCACCCTTCTCATAATTCGTCCCCCGAGCGTGGCGAACGAGCGTGGCGATCAGATGCGTCGTCGTCAGCAGGGCAATCACACCCAGTCCGAACAGCCAGGTCCGAAGCGCCCATCCCGAGAAAATGGCCGGCAACTGCGGGTCGATTTCCGGAACCTGCCAGGGACCGAACGCCCCGATGGCGAGCAAGATGATGGCAAGAACCAGAATCCATCGAACCGGGTGCTTCGACCACAGCATCGCCGCCCCTGCACTGGCGAAGGCCACGACCCCGTACATGAGGATTGCAACTTTATTCCACAACAACGAAGACAACATGATTACGCCTCGGTTGCCCAATTGCAGAACTCGGACGTTTCGTCATCGAGCGTAGTCGAGATGCACTGACAGAATGTAAAAGGCCAGGGTGATCAGGGCTGAGATGGCGACGAGGGAACTGATCGTTACCAGCAATCCGGCACCGCGAAGCGTTCCGATGGATCGAGGATTGGCATCTGGAGGCATCTCTGGGAAGACCGGTTTCGACGAGACGGGACTGGCCTGGAGAACCCGTTCATAGAGTTGGCTGACCCAGTGAAGCAACTGATCCTCGTCAAGCAAGGCCATCCGGCCTCGAAAACCGAGGGCGACGCAGAGCAAGTAGACCTCAATCGTGTCGGGAGTCCCTCGGCGTTCGGCTTGCGCGGCCATGTCGTAGAATTTTTCTGCTCGAAGGTTACTCCGGTAAAGGTCCCACTCAAGAATCTGCTCCTGGGCACCCCAGTCGACCGATTGGCCCCACTCAGAGTCGGTCAAGACCTCGTCGGTCCAGGCCACGAGTCCGTACTTGACCATGGCGAAGTCCTGAGAGAGCTGAGGGCTAGTGGCTGCTCGATTCTCGATCTTGTCGAGATAGCCGAGCAATTCGGTCTTCACCACGTCGATCGAAGGAGACTCTCCCCAAGCCAGACGGTCCTGGAGGGCGATAACGTGCTCGAAGTATGGGTGGATCAGATCAGCGAACGCATCGGTCATCGCGGCGATGGTCTCCGTGAGGACGATCTCGGCAAATCAACTAGGCGTGGGGAATGACATAGACAGCGAACTGCAACTCCACGAGCGATCCGACCCGAGGGCGGGGGAGGGCGACCAGTTGTTTGGCTTCGGTATCGCCCAGGAATGAACCACCTTCAAGGTTGAAGCGAAGCCCGAGTGTTCGGGTTCGCAAGACATCGCGCCAGTAGGGTTCCTTTTTCTGGACTTCAAAGTAAACGACATTGCGAGGCAATGCCGGTGGGATCCGGTTCAGTGGCTGGAGGCCAAGACCGGATTGCCCCTGGCGGAAAATCTCGCCGACCTGCTCCCCTGCCCCGAGCTTCCAGTTGGTTCCTCGCATCAGCTCGTCGCATTCGGCGTCGTTCAGTTCAACGGTCTCGACTCCGATGTAAAGTTTGGTCGTTTCTCGCAACCAGTCGGTGTCAAGATGCACCTGAAACCGTCTGCCTTCGAGCTGGAAGTAACGCTTGGTCCATTCTGGCCCTCGGCCACCACCGATCAGACGGCGAATTTCGGCGATCACTCGCGCATAGATTGGACCAATTTCATCATGGTCGTACGTGGGTACGTCGATTGGACGTCTCGCGTCGTCAAAGATCGAGAGCTGGCCGAGGAGCCGACAGAGTTCGCTGTAGACGTGGATCGGATGCAGACCTCTGGTGAACAGGACCGACTGCAATGCCGAGAACGCGCCGTTGACGGTGGTCAGCTTGAGAATCCGATCCGATTCGCCGATGACCTGGCTTTCAAAGGAGATTTTCCGCCCGACAAGATAGCCAGCCTCCTGGTCAATCCAGGCCCGCAACATCTGGAAGACCGATTGAACCTCGTCATGAAGGGGGGCCCAACCGTCGATTCCGAGAATGGGAGGGGTGTACGATCGGACGATCTGAGGTGGGGCATCGGCCGAAGCCGATCGGGCAACCCGAGCCAGCGGCAGGGTTTCATAGCCGGTTGCGTCAACATGTGATGCCAGCAGGCGAGCCTGGACCCTGCGGAACTCAATCCCCTCCTCGTCTCCGCCGGTGTTCTCGTCTGGCTGCTCGACGGTATCAATGAGATAACGGGGACCATCGGTCGAGGCCGAAAGAGCGACATTTGCACGACCGGGTTGCCAGGTAGGGACCGCCAGAGAAATTGTCGCCTCGGGATGGGTGGAGAGGACGGGCCGAAGGTCGAGCGGATCGACGGTGGCTTCCCCCGGAACATTCAAGGTTGTCCCGTCCTTGAACCGAGCCTGGCAGGATCGGAGGATGAAGGTGAAATTCGCGATCGCGTCAGGGTCGATTTCGACTGCGCGAAGGCCCCAGTTGTGCGGGTGAAGCCAGTCCTCCGACTCCCGGAGCCGATCTCGCTGGAAGCGATCGGCGGCCTGGAAGTGGTGGGGCTTGAGGAACATCCCCTCATACCAGTGGACAGCTCGCTTCGACATGATTTGACTTCTCGCTCTCGGAGCGGGTTGGCACATCCCGCGATCCGGCCGACTCAAGTGTGGTTGAACGTTGAAGACAGGGCGACGGGGCCCGATCCTGCTCGGAGTCGGCGTTCTCAGGCTACTACGCTTCAAGAGGTTCCGCAACGATTCCTATGCTTTCGGAGGTGGTCGGAGGACCGCGTCATCAGCGTCGGGGCGGTCAGGACGGCGGCTCAGCCAGCTTGTGCGTCCAAGTTGGGCGGCCTGGCTTCGATCGAGGGAGAGCCGGCAGGGAGGGACTTCCTCCGCGATCAGAATCAAACGTACATCGAAGTCGAGTTCCGGTCCAACGAACAGCCGGATCAATTCCATGAGCGCAAGCGAGGCACGACCACCGGGCAAAAACTCCCCGAATCTGAGGATTCCCATCGGCCCGAGAAGCACCCGAAACTTACTCTGATCGTCCCAGATCTTGCGCCCGGCGATCGCTTCGGTTCCGAGCCCGTTCTGCGCCCCTCGGCGGCCGAGCCGGGTCCGCTGGTCCGGATCGAGACGAAGCCATTGACCACTGAAACTCTGGATGCGAGCAGGAACTCCAAAGTAGTCTTTGAGGAGCCGTTCCAGCATGACAGCTGGACGATGCTGTTGAGCGAAGATGCCGCTGTAGAACAGCAGGGCTTCGTCCTCGACTGCGAGTCGATTTTGCAGCGATGGAGAGCCCAGCCCGATAAGGTCGAACAGGTGACGGGCAAACCGATCGGCTCGCGCTCCGCCGGCGTTCCGTGATGCCTCCCAGAGCACCGGGATCTGGTACTTTTGCCGGATCCGGTAGAAGAGCGAGACAATCCGGTGATGAAAGAGGTCGAAGAACATGGCGGCCGCCGCTCGTCGCCGCCGGTCGGGGCCGACGAGGGCTTCCGTGTAGACTGTCGGTAGTGCTCCCAGCGGGCCGACGAGCCCGAGAAACGCGGTCGTCATCTTCGGAGGAGCACCGATCTCGGGCGGCTCTGGGGACTCGTCAGTTGACTCCGGTGAGGTCCCCAACGGGAGGGATGGCCTGCCGTCGATCCCAGTGATTGCGCTGGGAGGAAACGAGAGGGACAGATGGGCCAGGAAGCGAACCGCTTCGCGGCTGGGCGGACCGTCGTGGCCAACCGGGAGACGCCCCGACGCTGCTCCGAGTTGCTCAAGGAGGCGGGCGGCTTGGAAGAAGTCGAAGGGGGTGGGATCGGCGAACAGCCGATCGCTTACAGAAGAGTTCGATCGCCGCTGCGCGGTGCCCATCGCTTCCAGACTCCCTCGTGCTGTTTGCGCCGCGCGACCAGTCGGCTGAATGAATTGACCGTGACGTATGAACCGAGGAACCGTTCCAGGACGGTGGCCATCAGGAAGGCCGTGGCTCCAGAGTACGCCGACTCATCGAAAGTCAATTCAATCTCGATCCCAAGACTGACTGCTTTTCCGAGACGATTCCCCGTTCGGCCCGCAATTCGTCGGCTGGCAACCCCGGTGATCCCACCAATTTGCTTGCGGGTCACGGCCGAATCCGCGAAGTCGTAGGCAGCCAGGACCTCGCGAAGGGCCTCGATTCCAGGTCCGGACTCGGCCAGGGAGAGGTGATTCAACGCCAAGGCCGAGATCGCTCTCCATTGGGTATCGCGTCCCAAGGGAGGGCGGAGGGTTTTGGTCGGACGGGTCAGCAAGCGAACGCGACCGACCGGAGCTTCGGCCTCCAGCGAGACAACATCCTGGTCTCCTCCAAACGGTAATCGGGCGGGAATATCTCGGTTGCAGCACGTCAAGGAGGCGGTCACCTTTTCAGTGGAGGGGGTTGTCGGGGAGAACGAGGGGTTCACAAAGGTGAGTTCAACATCGGTGCCTGAGTCTCCCGCTCGGAGTGAAGGCTGTCGCCGGGCGAACCAGTATGCCTGGTGACCTCGATCGCGGTCGGCGTGTCGGAGCGCGTAGAACGGCTGGTAGGTCACCGATCCATTGAGATAGGAACCTACGCTCTCGACCCAGTCAACCGAGTAGACCTCGAAACTCAAGGGGTGTTCGACGTCGGGGACCAGGCGATACTCACTCCGCAGTCGATCCAGTCGGACTGGCTCTGCAACCTTCTTGAATAGGTTGACCGCGGGGGAACATCCCAGACGAAAGTTCTCGGGACGGAGCGTGACGTCGGTATGGGGTGGTTGATCGAGGAAGAACATCACCTCGACCGGTCCAACGAATCCGGAGTCGGTGATCCGGTCCAGTCCCGTGAGGTCAAAGAACTGGAATTTCAGAGGAAACGCAAAAAACTCTTGAAGTAACCGATAGCCGGGGAACGATCGCTCCGGGTAGGGAACCATGCCGTCATCAGGCTCGAAACCGACGGGCTTGACTGCATCGGGGCCGAGCGAAATCGTCTGTTCCTCACCCGAAGCCGTTCGACCTCGGAGCCAGATCGCAACCAGTCGATTAAAGAGCGCTTCATAGACGGTCGAGGGGACCGGTTCACCGCCATCGAGGAAGAATCGGAGCCGATCAAATCCTTCGAGACTCCCCCAGTCTCCGGCCGCGGCGCACCGAATCCGAAGGCTGATCATCGCCGCCGAGCCCGACGGCTTCCCCTCGATGGTGACTCGGTCTGGCATGACCGTGGCGGATTCGATTGCAACCGGCCAGAGCCAGACCGGATAAACGGTGCGGAACTGGCACCGTACGCCATCGAGGGGGCGAGAGACGATCTGGGACCCGCGCTCGATCTCATAGCCCGCAACGATTTTCGAAGGATCCGTCGTGGGAGAGAACTGAACGATGGTCATGGAGGGAATCGGTCGCTGGTAATGTGGGTAAAGCACCTCCAGAAGAGCGTCGGTCAGTTCCGGGTAGGTGTCATCAATTTTCTTTCGTAAGCGAGCCGCGAGGAACGCAAAGGCTTCAAGCAGGCGCTCCACATGGGGGTCCGCGCAGCGACCCGCCTCGAGCATCAAGAGTTCGGCGACTTGAGGATGGGCCTGGGCGAACTCGGCTCCCATTTCACGAATAAAAGCAAGTTCACGGTTGTAATAATTGAGGAAGGTGTCGTTCATGGCAGCCCATGGTCATCCCTTCGCCAGGAGCAGAAGGGGAGAAAGGTCGCCTTCGGTCGTGAGTAAAGCGCTGGGGCTTGTCTTTGGCGGGACGGTTCGGTGGACATGGCCGGACAGCCGAGGATTGAGGAGTTCGGCCAGATTGCCTCGACGTTTGCCTCCGTGTGCGGGGGGCGGAGATCCTCGGTGTTTGATACGGGTCCTCTCGGAGACGGTGGGGCTGGAATGAACTTACAGGTTCTCGCCTTGGACAACGAACGCTTTGTTGCCGAGTTCAAGGACGGTGTCGAACACGACCGGTTCAGGAGCCGGATCGACCCGGAGGATTGCTTCGATGCGATAGTGTAACGAGCCGATTTTGTCGTCGTTTTTGTGGGGTTCGAAGATGACCCGAACGTTGGAGAGCCTTGGCTCGAAATCGCGGATCACGGATTCAAGCAGATGAGTCAGCCGGTCGCGAGAGTCCGAGTCACCCAGGCTCATGGAGGTGATGTCGGGCAGTCCATACGTCATCAATGATCGAGAGAGATGGCTCATGGTGCCTGGGGGATCACCAGGGGTTCGTCTTGAATTGAGCAACCATTCCAGGTCGCGGCGAACCTCGTTCTTGATCCGTTCGATTTCACTCGAAACGGAGAGTTCAACGTCTGCTCCACGGATCAGGTCCGGGTTGGTCAGACGATCCCAGAGGGAATGCTGAAATCGAGGAACAGGATCGCGCCGAGGCATCAGTCGTCCTTCAACACAGCTAGACGGCTCCGAAAGCGGTCCGAACCTGCTTGATCTTCGGAGCGATTGCGCACAACAGGATTGCAAACGTTGAAGGAGAGGGATTCGCAACCACGACGATCGGCCTCCCTGAAGGCAAGGGGAGGCCGATCAGCGCTCGAAAGGGCTTAGTCCAACCGGACAGGTCAACCAAGTCAGACTTTCTTGTTCGCCTTCAGATCGTACCCAGCCTTGACGGCACCGCCGAGCGAGCCGTCGGGCTTCTGTTCCTTGTATTCGTACTCGATCTTCGAGAAGTTAAGGCTGATTTGATCCACAGGGATGACATCCCCACTGCTCCCACCAGTCTGATAGCTGGAGACGAGAAGGTCGGAGAATTTAATCTTCAGGTATTCCTGAGCGGTCTCCCCCGCCTTTCGGCAGGTCAAGGTGGCTTCCTTGATGTGTTTACCAGTCGCGCATGCTTCCATGAGCTTCGGTGACGATTTATTGACTTGCATGACGAAGTGGAAGTCTTGCATGGAGACCTTCCCAGCCCCCATCCCTGCGCCGTGGGAGGCATCGCCGCTATTGGTCTCGCCCCAACTCCAGGACTGGACCTCGATTTCGTTCTTATGCTTGTCGTCCTGGCTTTCGCCGTCGATCCCGTCGAGCTTCAAGAAATAGTCTACGGAGGCCATCGGGATTCTCCCCAGGGCTACGGCCCATTCATGGGGCCTTGTAACGAACTGGACGTACCGAGCCGCCCAACCGTTGAGGCGGCTCCGAGGATCTTCAAGTCGCGACCCAAGAAGTCGGATCGATCAGACACAGACGAGGGATCGATTCCGTCTTGATGCAGTCGGTGTGAAACCACCGGACAATCAGGACTTCGCTCGCGCGGGCAGCTCGGAAACGAGCCGCAACGAGGCAGTCAGTTCGTCGAGTTGATAGTGTGGCCTCATGTAGGCAATGGCCCGATAGCAGCCGGGACGGCGAGGGTCGTCCTCAACATCGATGCGGGCCGAGCGAAGCGGGTAGAGTCGCTTTGTGTCGTCCGAGGCAAAATCGTCCTCGGTCACATAATTCATAATCCAATCGTTGAGCCAGCGCTCGCATCCGGCCCGTTCCATGTACGAGCCGATCTTGTCTCTTGCAATCGACTTGAGGTAATGAGCGAACCGGCTCGTCATCAAGATGTACGGCAACTGGGTTGAGAGTCTCGCATTGGCTGTTGCCGTGTCACCGTCGGTCCCCTGGTACTCGGTCGCCTTCTGACAGGATTGGGCTGAGAAGAAAGCAGCGAAATCGGTGTTCTTACAGTGGGTCAACGCAATGAACCCGAGGTCGGCCAGTTCCTTCTCACGGCGTTCGGAGATGAGCACCTCGGCCGGACATTTGGCGGCGATTTCGCCGTCGTCCGTCAGGAACGTATGCACCGGGAGGTCCCGAACGAGTCCACCGTTCTCAACGCCTCGAATGGAGGCACACCAACCGTACCGTGCGAAGGCATCGGTCAATCGGGCTCCCATGGCGTACGCGGCGTTACCCCAAAGGTACTTGTCGTGTTCTTTCCCATCGACATCCTCTCGGAACTGGAAGGCATCGACCGGCTTCGTTTCGGGGCCGTAAGGAAGCCGGAGGAGGATGTGAGGAAGGCAGAGACCGACATAGCGAGCATCTTCCGACTGGCGGAAGGCGTTCCACTTGTCGTAATCCCTTGTTCGAAAAATCTCGGAAAGATCTCGAAATTCGGGAAGTTCGGTAAACGATTCGAGACCGAACATGTCGGGACCTGCCGCCGCAATAAACGGAGCATGGGCCGAGGCCGCGATGTTCGAGATGCGTTTCAGTAACGCCAGATCCTGAGGATGCTTCCCAAACTGATAGTCGCCGATCAAGGCTCCGTACGGGGTACCGCCGAATTGATCGTATTCGGCGGTGTAGACTGCCTTGAACAACGCGCTTTGATCAAACTCACTGGCGCGTTCCATGTCGCGCAACAGATCCTTTTTGCTCGCGTTGAGCACCCGGATCTGAAGCATTGTTCCGGTTTCGGATTCCTGAACCAGATAGTTCAGTCCGCGCCACGAAGCCTCCAGCTTCTGGAAGTCTTCATGATGCATGATGGCGTTGAGCTGATCGCTTAATAGTTCGTCGAGTTCGGCGATGCGGGCATTGATCATCGCCTCTGTGTTGGCCGAGACTTTCATCTGGCCACTCACGATGTCTTCGACGAACTGGCCAATCAGATCGCTCTGATAGGTACGGTCCTCGTCGCTCTTGGCCCGGCTGACCTGGAGGATCTGGTCAAGAAGGCTCGGTTCGGCCGAGGACTGGGTCGTCGTCTCGGGTTCGGCGACGGGTTGGCCCTGGGTGTCGTTGGCATCAGTACTCACGATGGGGCCTCCCAAATTATTCGCTCGTGTCCGACGATCCGGGGTCGTCCTGATCGTGTTGCCCCGTTTCTTCTCCGAGCCGTTTCAGGCGATCGGTATCCTTGATGATATCTTGAAGCAGGCTGTCCAGCCGATCGTTCGATGTGATCTTCGTTTTCAGATCCGCCAACCGCTGGCGAGCTTCGAGCAGTTTGCGTAACGGCTCAACTTGACGTACCACTTGCTCCGGCTCAAAGTCATCAATCGACCTGAATTTCAACTCCACCCCGAGGCGGGAGCCATCCTTCTGCAACTGGTTGTCCACCTTCATCGCCAGTCGCGGCTTCATTCCCGCCATGATGCGATTGAAATTGTCGCGATTAATTTCGACAAACTTGCGTTCCTTCATCGAAGGAAGCGGTTCTTCCGGATGGCCCGACAGGTCTGCAAGCACGCCGAGCAAAAAAGGCAGTTCAACCTTTTTCTGCGCATCGCCGACCTGGACGTCGTACGTAATCTGAACGCGAGGGGGACGAACGCGGTCGAGCTTGTGCTGGAGGCTCTCATCGCCAGGCATGAACGTGTTCCTCTGTATCGAGGTTGGCAAGATGGGGGTGATGTCCCCTGGAAAAGGCCAGCCAGCCGACATGTCAAAATGACCTTTTCAGGCCTCGCAGGACATGCAGCTTGAATCTAATCCTCTGTCCGAGCGTCTTGCAACATGTCTCCAGAGATTTTCTCCGTGTCATGTCGGAGATCTTCGACGATCATTCCAAACTATTTACTCGAATTTTTTTCGTCAGAGCGACAAAGTATTCAGGGATTGTTGATGAAGATCAGGCGAACTACTTGCGGTTCCAAGCAGTCGACGGTCTTGATGGTGTCTGATGTCACCGAGCTGTCACTCAATTGACGAGGGAGAGGGGACGATGGCGATTCAGGCCGGGACCTTGGTGAAAAAACTCAATCCAACATGCCTGGACGCGCTTCAGGCCGCCGCGGGGCTCTGCCTGTCTCGCACGAACTATAGTGTTGAAATCGAGCACTGGTTACTCAAACTTTCCGAGTCGGTCGATTCGGATCTTCAACGAATCTTTCGAAACTTTGACCTTGATGTAACCCAGCTTCAAGGCGACCTGGTGACCGCGATCGACCGCTTCAAGACCGGAAATTCGAGAACTCCGACACTCGCTCCGCAGATTGAAGATGTTCTCAAAGAAGCGTGGTTGCTTGCGTCTGTTCAGTATGGCCTGGGTCAGATTCGATCGGGTGTCGTCTTGCTGGCCTTGCTCAGCAACGATTCGTTACGACGGCTCGCGCGAGAGATGTCGTCGACCCTGACCGAACTTTCGACCGAGCGACTTGAGTCCGAATTGCTCGACGCCGCAGCTGGATCGGTCGAGGACGTAGGACCGGCCGCCGCGTCGTCGGCCTCGTCGCCTGGGGCTCGTGGTGAGACGGGGATGCCGGCGGGCGGAGGGGCTGGACGCGCGCTCGATCAGTACACCATTGACCTGACTGGCCGCGTTGAAGCGGGTGAGATCGATCCGGTTATCGGTCGGGACGAAGAAATCCGCCAGATGGTGGATATTTTGATTCGTCGCCGGCAAAACAACCCGATACTTACCGGCGAGGCCGGAGTCGGAAAAACCGCTGTGGTAGAGGGTTTCGCACAGCGGGTCGTGGCGGGTGATGTTCCGGAGGTCCTTCGGAACATTCGGATTCACGTCCTTGATCTGGGCTTACTTCAGGCAGGAGCGGGTGTTCGAGGCGAGTTCGAAAACCGACTGAAACAGGTGATTTCCGAGGTCAAAGGGTCACCGGTCCCGATTGTCCTGTTCATTGATGAAGCACATACGATCATTGGTGCGGGAGGACAGGCCGGGCAAGGAGATGCCGCGAACCTCCTCAAGCCGGCCCTGGCACGGGGAGAGCTACGAACAATCGCCGCAACGACCTGGGCCGAGTACAAAAAATATTTTGAGAAGGATGCGGCACTCGCTCGGCGGTTCCAGGTGGTCAAGGTTGAGGAACCTGACGAACCCCGAGCCGTCACGATGATGCGAGGCATCAGTGAAATGCTGGAGCGGCACCATCGGGTCCGGATACTCGATGAGGCGATCCATGCGTCGGTGACCTTGTCGGCGAGATATCTCAGTGGTCGACAGCTCCCGGACAAATCGGTGAGCCTGCTCGATACGGCGTGTGCTCGGGTGGCCATTGGCCAGGCGTCGACTCCGGCTGCGGTCGAGGATGCCCGCCGTCGGATTGAAGCGCTCAACATCGAACTTGGCATCCTCCGTCGAGACGAAGCGGCTGGTTCTCCACATGCCGAGGCCATCGCGGCTCGATTGGCAGAACGGGTTGAGGCCGAGTCTCGCCTGGCTGAACTTGAAGCCCGTTGGGCCGTTGAACGAGAGCGAGTCGCCGAAATCCGGGAATTGCTTGAGTCGATCGAACACTCCAGGCTCGCTGCCGAAGCTCAGCAGAATGGGGAACCTCGGCCCGATCCTGGGCACCCTCAACATGATTTCGACGTACTGAGAGCGGAACTCAGTGCCAAGACCTCTGATCTCCGGACACTGCAGGGTGAGTCTCCGTTGATGCAGGTTTGCGTCGACTCTGAGACAATCGCTCAGGTGATTGCCGGCTGGACTGGAATTCCGGCCGGCCGGATGATGGCCGATGAGATCCAAACGGTCCTCGACCTTCACGAAATGCTTGGCCGCCGCGTGGTCGGTCAGGCCCATGCCCTTGAGGCAATCAGCCAGCGGATTCGAACGGCCCGCGCCAATCTAACCGATCCTCGCCGACCGATCGGCGTTTTTCTTCTGGTTGGTCCCAGCGGGGTTGGCAAGACGGAGACGGCCCTTGCCCTTGCCGAGGCGCTCTATGGAGGGGAGCGCAACCTGATTTCGATTAACATGTCAGAGTATCAGGAAGCCCACACCGTTTCAGGGCTAAAGGGATCACCGCCCGGATACGTCGGCTACGGAGAGGGGGGGGTGTTGACCGAGGCGGTGCGACGACGGCCTTACAGTGTCCTCCTGCTCGACGAGGTGGAAAAAGCACACCCGGATGTCATGGAACTGTTTTTCCAGGTTTTTGACAAGGGAGTGCTCGAAGACGCGGAAGGCCGCGAAATCGACTTTAAGAACACGGTCATCCTGCTGACTTCGAACGTTGGCACCGACACCATCATGCAGATTGCCCCAGCCGGCCATGCCAATCCCAGCCCCGAAGTCTTGAACGAATCGCTTCGCCCCGACCTTCTCAGGGCCTTTCCAGCGGCATTCCTTGGTCGGCTGATCGTCGTCCCGTACTATCCGGTTCGCGATGATGTCCTTCGCCAGATCACCCGCATGCAACTCGATCGAGTCGCGCGGCGAATGACTGAGAACCACGGAGCAATTCTGAATTATGACGATGCGCTGGTTGAAACAATCGTCGCTCGATGCACCGAGGTCGAGAGTGGTGCTCGGAATGTCGATCACATCCTGACGCGTAGCTTGCTCCCCGAACTTTCTCGGGCGTTACTGGCTCGCATGGTCGATGGCGACGTTATCCGAGAAGCTCGCGTCAGCGTGGACGACTCCGGCGCGTTCACTTATGAGATTGAGTGACTGTTGACCTGATGGTTGATCGTTGCCCGACACGTAGGAGAATTCCCCGATCGGGGCCAGGGGCCCCGATCGGCTCACCGATCTCTCGAAGTGAACCGTTCTGGTCAGGATTACTCATGGCAGCGGCACACGTCTTGGATATCGACTCCCTGCTGAACCCCATTTCCGACGACCGACCTGCAGGAGACGATCTGCGTTGGGAAGACGAGTTTGCTCGGCTCGAGTCTGCTCGGGAGAGCGACGAAGATGCGGCAAGTCGAGACATCTATGAGCGCGAACGAAAGTTGGCCGACTTCGACGCCGTGATTGCAATGGGGACCGAACTGCTCCGGGAACGAACGAAGGATCTTCGCATCGCCGCCTTCATCGTCGATGCACTCGCTCGTCGGCATGGTTTACCAGGGATGCGAGATGGACTGCTTCTGATTCAGCAGTTGCAAGAGCAGTTCTGGGAGACAATGCATCCCGAACCCGAGGATGGCGATCTGGAACTCCGAGAGGGGGTGATTGAATGGCTCGACGGCGATCGCTCGCTGCCGTTGATTATTCGATCGGTGCCGTTGACGCATGCGTTTGGTGATCTCTGCTATTCGTACTTTCGGTACAAGGAATCTCGGGATGTCGAGCAGGCCATCGCCAAGAATCCGGAGCGAGCCGACGAATTGATCGCCGAGGGGAAGATCCGTTCCGAGGACTTTGACAACGCTGTCAAGGCAACCGACGAGTCGTTCTATCGAAACCTTCTCGTTCAGGTTCGGGATTGTCGGGCCGCGATCGACCAACTCAACGAAAGTCTCTCGGCCGAGAAACACTTCGGGAGGAAAGGCCCCAGGCTCTCTGCCTGCATCTCGGCGATCGAAGACGTCAGCAAACTTGTTGAGAAACTGGTGAAATCCCGAGGGATTACCGAGGAACCACCTGAGCTTCCTGTCAGCGAGGAAGACGACGTCGAGACTGAAGCGATCCCCGAAGACGTCGAACCGAGCGAGACGATTTCGGCCGATGAGCCAGAACCTCCTGCTCGTTCTCCTCGACCCCGGTCAAGCTCGGGTCCCATTCACGACCCGTCCGATGCGCGACAACGCATCGCCGAGGCGGCTAGGTTTCTTCAAGCAGCCGACCCCTCTGATCCAGTTCCCTATCTGGTGGTCCGGGCCTTGTCCATGGGGAGCTTTTATCGGATTTCGGGTCGTCCCAGTCCGTCGGAACTCCCCGCAATACCAACCGAGATCCGCCGAGAAGCCCGCAGGCTCGCCGATGACCAGGACTGGGAGGGGCTCCTCCAGGTTTGCGAACGGGCGATGGCTGAATCCGCAGGACTTGGCTGGCTCGACAATCATCGTTATTCCTTGATTGCGCTCGATCAACTTGGCCACGACGATGCCCGGCGCGCTGTTCGTGCTGTGCTGCTCGCCTGGCTGTCCGATTACCCGGATTGGCCCGAGTGCGAGATGGACGACGAAACGCCCTGCGCGAGTCGGGAAACCCGGGCCTGGCTCTCAGAACTTCAACCCATTCAGGAACCCGAGCCCGAGCCGGCGCCTGAGCCCGAACCTCAGTCTCCACAATGGCTTTCGGTCGAGCCTGATTCCCAAAATCCCGAGCCGGCACCGCACGAGCCGGACCCCTGGGATCGTGCTCGGGAGTTACTCGGATCGGGTAACAGTGGCGAGGCCCTCGCCATGATGGCCAGGGCGGTCCGGGAGGCCCGCACGGGCCGGGAACGATTTCTCCGGACACTCCAACAGGCTGAACTGTGCTTGGCGATGAACCGTCCGGCGATCTCTCGCTCACTGCTGGACGATCTCGCTCGACAGATCGACGAATTCCGACTCGAGCACTGGGAGGAGGCTGAGCTTTGCGCTCGGGTCTTCGCCGGACTCTATCGATGCGTTCGAGACGATGATCCGGATCGAGCCAGGGAAGTCTATCGTCGGCTTTGTCAGTTTGATATTAGCCTGGCTGTTCAACTCGGAGAGACGCATTAACTCGGATGCCAACACTGATTCCTTCGTTGATCCACGGACGATAGGAGGGCCGGGCACAATGCCCGACCCTGCATGATAAGTACCCGAGTCAGATCACGTCCCAGTGACAAGGTGCCTGGTCCAAGCGTTTCGAGTTGCTACAAATTTCTGGTTTGAGCAACACTCTTGACGAGGGGCGTTGGGTGGGATCATTGGGGAAAGTAGGTCGGGATGACCGGAGGCGGGATGTCGCTCCGGGGAACCTCATAGCTGGATTGGGGTGTGTTGGGGATGCTGGGCTCTGGAACCTCGGGGCTGACGCGGACATCGGTGGCCGGGTCCGTGGGTTCGGAATCGGTTCGGACATCCGAGTCCCGGTCAACAGGAATCTCTTGCGAGACTGGTGGTTCCGGCTTGGGTACCGTCACATAGGACGGACAAACCTGATTCATGGCGATCTCGTCGATCATGCGGAACGTCATGACACCATTGATCATGACCAGTCCGAAGAGTGGTGGTTCAACCTCATACATGCCGAGGCCATTGTCCATGCAGGCGGGAACCCCGTACTCGTTGGGCTGGCAGGGGATATTGCCATTCCGGCCGTGTGGGCACGAGACGCCCTGACCGTTGCCACCATTGCCTGAGACCATGGAGGGTACGGGAGGTGACGCACCACCCATCACCGAGAAGCCGACATATTGCCAGCCTTTCAAGAATTTCCGACCTTCCACCTCCCCGAAGACGGATTCGTAGTAGCCGATAGGCACGTTCGTCCCCGCCACGACCATATCGGGGACTTCAGCACCGGCGACATTCTCGGGGGCTGCTGGCGGTTCGGGTGGGGCAGGCGGAGGCGGATTTTTTCCTCCAGCACTGACCTCGACGAGATTCCAACCGTCTTTCAGCTTTGCCGCGCCATTGCCCCGAATGCGGAGTGCATACTCTTCGGAAAAGTCGGGGAGGTACTTCGTTTCGATTTTCACCATCCGGCCGGTTGGATCCGCCGGGGTCACAAGGAGATAAGGCTTGGGTCGGTAGTATCTAATTCCCGCTTGCCCAGGACCCGGGTCCTTGATCACATTGACGCTTCCGCATCCTGGTGCAAAGGCCACAACCAGTACGATTCCGATGCACTTCCTGAGCATTGGCGTCGTCCTTAACAGTGAAGATCACCTATCTGGACGTCAGCAACGCGGGTCAAGATGTCATCGGCGACGTCCTGTCGACGATGGTCCTACTGACCTTGACCTTGACGCCTTGGACACAGGTTGTATCGGTTGCTCCGGTTGAAGGGATCGCACTTTTTTGGAGGGGGCTCGGTTTGCTCTTACCCCCGGACCCTGTCGCGGCACGTTTCCCAGGTGGTCCATCGTCCCAGCCAGGCGAAGCCCCTCGACACGTGCTCCTCAATCTGACAAACTCAAGAAAGAAAAATCTTCTCGATTCCAGATGCTCACGGCCGTCATTGCGAGTCACCCGGAATGATGCTGAACGACTGGAGATGCGTGTTCGCCGCAACCGCCGCGATCACGTTGGTCATGTGCCAGCTATCCTTCGCTCAACCCGATGGGATGGCGGACGATCGATTCCGTCAACACGTCGTCCCGCTCCTTGAGATTTACTGCATCGATTGCCATGCAGAGGTCTATTCAGAGGCGGGAATCGTTCTCGATCGATTCGAGAATGGTGCGGCGGCGGTGGAAGACGGAGAGACCTGGCTTCGGGTGCTTGATGCAATCGAGGGACGCATCATGCCTCCGATCGACCTGCCCCAGCCGTCCCTCGAAGAACTGGAAACGATCGTCGATTGGATCGAGCAGGACGTGTTGGCTGCTCGTCCTGAAATTGCAAGCCCGCCCCCGGTCGTGATTCGAAGATTAAACCGACAAGAGTACGACAATTCGATTCGAGACCTGCTTGGGGTCAACCTCCGCCTCTCCGATGCGTTTCCGCCCGATGAGATCGGCTTCGGATTCGACAACGTCGGCTCGGCGCTGAACGTCTCACCGATTCATGTCGAAAAGTATCTGGATGCTGCCGAGCGTGCCCTCGACGAGGCCATCATTCTCCCCGATGTCGAAGGATTTGCCCCCGCCGAGCTGATCGGCCTGCGCACTTATCCGCTTCCAATGGATCAGCCGGTGGAATTCGAGCATCCTCTGAAGCCGGGGCGCTACCTGGTTGACTTCAGCCTCGTGAGGGTTCGGGTCGCCGACGAGGTCCCTCCTCCTGAGCTTCTCATCGGTCTCGGAGCGGCCGAGCGGCGTGTCGAGGCGGTTCAGGTGCAGGATGAGACGGTCATTTACCGGCTCTGGTTGACCGTTGCCGAAGGAGATTCGATGGCCCGCGTCGCACTGGCTCCAGGCCAGACCGAGGCGTCGGTTCTCGGGCCTGACATTGTCACCGCCATCGCGGGAGGAGACCAGCGCTATGGCGATGCCCGTGGTTTGCACGTCGATTCGATGGTCGTTCGTGGACCCCTCCCGGTCGAGCCCGAGGGGCTCCCCGAATCGCATCGGCGGCTTCTTCCTTGTTCTTCGGGGTGCGAACATGACGATCCGCTCGATTGCGCCCGAATAGCCATCTCCCGATTTGCCGAACGGGCCTTCCGGCGACCGGTTCGACCCGACGTGGAAGAACGGCTTCTTGAGATGTACCGTCTGGCCTACCACCGGGGTGAAAGCCAGGAGCGCGCTGTCCAGGTTGCCATGACAACGGCCCTCGTGTCCCCCCGGTTTCTCTACCTCGTCGAGCCTGATGAGTCTCCTGGCGATCGGCCGCTCGATGACTTTGAACTGGCCAGCCGGCTTTCCTATTTTCTCTGGAGCAGCATGCCGGACGACGCGCTCTTCCTTGCTGCTCGTCAGGGGACACTTCGTGAGCATCTGCCCGAGCACGTTGATCGGCTGCTTGATGACCCCCGATCGGATGCCTTCGTCGCGAACTTTGTCGGCCAGTGGTTGCAACTTCGGACGCTTGAGGGAGTCTCGCGTGACGAGGCCCTCTTCCCCGAGTTTGACGACGCCTTGCGCAATGCGATGCGAGAGGAGACGGAGCGGTATTTTGCCTCGATTCTGCAAGAGAATCGTAGCATTTTCGAATTGCTCGACTCAGACTTCACCTATGTGAACGAAGGCCTGGCGCGGCATTACGGTCTGGAGGGGATAACGGGCGAGGAGTTCCGGCGGGTCACCCTAACGGACCGGAATCGCGGCGGGCTCTTGACGCAGGCGAGTGTCCTGACCCTGACATCGAACCCGAACCGGACCTCGCCCGTCAAACGGGGGCAATGGATTCTGCAACAGATCCTTGGGACGCCACCCCCTACCCCGCCTCCTGGGGTTCCCGAACTGGACGAAGACCCGAAAGCCGCTCAAGATGCCTCGCTCCGGGAACGCCTGGAGCTTCACCGGACAAATCCGGAATGCGCCTCCTGCCATCGGCAAATGGATCCACTGGGCTTTGCCCTGGAAAACTATGACGCGATCGGACGATGGAGGACCGTGGACGGAGACGTCGTGATCGATCCTTCCGGAGAGCTTCCTGGAGGAATCGCCTTTGCAGACGCTCGCGAATTGAAGCGTGTTCTGACCTCCACCGCGACCAAGAAAGTTGCCAGAACCCTGGTCGAAAACCTGATGACTTACGGACTCGGCCGCGGTCTCATTCCTGACGATTATCCTGAAGTCGAAGCGATTCGGGAGCGACTCGCTGCCGACGACTACCGAATCCGCACGATCATCACCGGAATCGTCGAAAGCCGGGCCTTCCAACACCGAGGCGTTGCCGAGTGATGGAACCACCCTGCTCGATCGTTGCCATTGCTTCGGGCGGTTTCGATGCTCGAATCCTTAACGCCGGACCACCCAAGTCCTTGTTCGGGGGAAATTGAGATGGGCATTCGGATGGACCGACGAACCATGCTTCGGGGGATGGGGGCGGCGCTCGCCCTGCCCTGGATGGAGAGCCTCCCTGCCATCGCTGGCTCGGTGGGCGTTGCCAAGGAACGGCCCCCGATCCGGATGTGCTATTGGTACGTCCCCAACGGCGTGCATCTTCCGGCTTGGTTTCCGGAACGACCTGGGATGCTGGTTGACCTTCCCGAGACGCTTCAGCCGCTCTCGTTTGCTCGGCAGTATCTCAACTGCTTTCATGGACTGACCCACAATACCGCTCTGACCAATGGCGACGACGAAGGGTGTGGTCACGGCCAGGGGGCCGCGAGCTTTCTGACCGGAGCCCAAGCCTACAAATCGCAGGACGCCGTGCGCGTGGATGTCTCGGCCGATCAGCTTTACGCGAAGCACATCGGCCACCAGACACGCCTTCCCAGCCTCGAACTCGGATGCGAGGCCGCCCGATCGGGGAACGCCTTCGGCTACAGCGGAACTTACAAGACTCACATTTCCTGGCGCACCCCGACCTCGCCCGCTCCCTACGAACTAAACCCGAAGCTGGTCTTCGACCGCCTGTTCACCGATGGGAGCGAGAGTCTGACCCGCTCGACCGTGGCCGACCGCGACTTCTATCGCCGGAGCATTCTCGATTACGCGCTTGACGACGCCCGGCGGGTCCGCAACCGGGTTTCCTCCGCCGATCGTCTCAAACTCGACCAGTATCTCACTGGGGTCCGTGAGGTCGAGCGGCGCATCCAGAACGCTTCGTCAGCCGACCTTTCCGGAACCGACTTCGAGCGGCCCATGGGGATTCCGAGCGACTTCGACGAACACCTCCGCCTGATGTGCGACCTGATGGTTCTGGCGTTCCAGACCGACAGCACCCGCGCTTCGAGCTTTATGGTGACCAAGGAGGCGACCGACCGGAACTACCCCTGGCTCGGCTTCACCGACGGTCATCACGAACTCTCTCATCACGGCAACGATGAGGAGAAACACCGCAAACTCCGCGAGATCGACCGCTATCACATCTCGATCCTCGCCTATATGGTCGAGAAGATGATGGACATCGAGGAGGCTGACGGTTCGAACCTGCTCGACAACTCGATGGTGCTCTTTGGCAGCGGGATCAGCGACGGCGATCGGCACGACCACGTCAACCTACCCGTCGTCGTTCTGGGCAAAGGTGGAGGGGCGCTTCGCACCGGCCAGTACCTTAAGTGTCGGCCGGAGACTCCCATGTCGAACCTCCTGCTCTCGATGCTCCAGGGGGCAGGTGTACCGGTCGATCGGTTCGGTGACAGCACCGAGCCGCTCCCGGGACTCTTGATCTGATCGGCCAGTCGATTCTGCGGGATGGCCGGAGGAGGCCATCTCGCCCGGGAATCCGTCGCGTCGGAGGGCGGTTGTGCGTGCTCGACTCGTGATGAGGCTCGTCGCTGTCCTCGCATTGGGGATGGGCGGCTCGGCCGCTTCGGCTTCAGTCCAGGACCACCCGGTCCCCGATTTCGTTCATTCCTGGATCGCAGGTCTAAAGGATCCCGATGTCGAGGTCCGTCGCGCCTCGGCGATCGCGATCCGAGAGGCCGACACCGAAACCCGTTTGGCCGCGTTGCCGGCCATGATCGACGTCTTGATGGAGGAGAAGGACGGTCAGGTCCGGCTGCACATCTTCGATGCCGTGACCGACCTGGGGCCCGACGCCGCACCGGCCGTTCCCGCCTTACTCCATGCGCTGCGCACCCCGTTCGGTGATCGCCGGATGGAGCAAACGCACCAGGATTTCCGGGCCGCTCTGGCCCTCGCGAGTGTCGGTCAGCCTGCGGTCGAGGGACTCCGAGAAACCCTGAGTGATCGCAGGGAGAACGTTCGGGCTGAGGCCGTGATGGCGCTCGGTCGGATCGGCTCCGATGCCTCAGACGCCGTCTCCGATCTGATCGAACTGCTCGGCGACCCCAGCGACCGTATTGGCCACGAGACCTCAGTTGCACTCGGAAGCATCGGTCCCGACGCCGTTGGACCCTTGATGACCGCCACCGGGCATGCGGACGCTCGTGTTCGCGCCCGAGCCATCGAGGCCCTCGGGTACTCGACCGCGATTTCTTCCGATGTTCGAGTGCTCGACATCCTGTTCGATCGGGTCGATGATGCGGCTCCCGAAGTCCGTGCCGCAGCCGTGGAGGCTCTCGGCCGATCCTCCACAACGGATGAAGCCCTCGCCGAGGTTCTCGACCGCAGCCTTCGAGACGAGCAGGATTCGGTTCGGAGTGCGGCGGTCCATCTGCTTTCCGGGCGTCCCGAGCTGCTTCGACAGATGGTTCCGGTTCTGGACTCGCTTCTCTCGGCGACCGACGAAGCAATCGCCTGGCATGCTGCGTTCCTGTTGCATCTCCTCGGGCCGGAAGCGGTCCCAACCCTGATCGAAGCCCTGGGACGCGAGGGGAGTCAGGTCAATCAGATCGCCGAAGCTCTGGCCCTGATCGGCCGCTCCATTTCCGGGCAGCTTGCGGAGGGAACCGAGCATCCAAACCCTCGCATTCGTCGCGGTGCGGCCCTGGCCCTGGGACGGCTCCGTCCTCCGGCCCCTGACGCTGTGCCAAGGTTGATGGCTGGCCTTGGCGACCCCGATCCCGAGGTTCGTGCCGCCTTTCTCGCCGCCATCGGAGAACTCGGCCCAAGGGGACGTGACGCCCTTCCGATCGTTCGTGAGTTGCTTCAGGACGAATCGACGGCCATCCGCCTTGAGGCGATCTCGGTCCTCCATCGCCTTGCGCCAAAAGACGATCGACTTCCAGACGACCTGGCATCCATGCTTGACGATGGCGACCCACAGGTTCAACACCTGGCCATCGAAACCCTCCGTTCGCTTGGCCCTGCGGGCCGGCCTGCCTTGCCTGCGGTCATCGAGGCGCTTCAGGGGCCTCATCCCGAAGTTCGCATCGTGGCTGCTGACTTCATCGCCGCTCATGGCCCTGCTGCTTCCGAGGCGGTGCCGGCCCTGGGCACGATGCTCGACGACTCTGACCCGAAATTTCGAGTCATCGCAGCGCGCACCCTGGCTGAACTGGGCTCGGCGGCACGACCGTTGTTTGATCGTTTTGTCGCCCTTCTGGATGACGAGGATGCCACAACCCGAGAGGCCGCCGCCCTGGCCCTGGGAAGCCTGGAACTGGACGCCACCGTGCTCCGGCCGCATCTCGTGAGAACTCTGCACGATGACGTCCCCGAGGTCCGCGACGCGGCTCGTCGAGCCATTCAGCGACTCGGAGGCGAGGGCGCTCTCTTCCTCCCCGACCTCATCGCCTTGGCGGCGCTGGAAGCGGATCGCCGATCGGTCGAGCGATCGCTCCGCCGGTTCGAGCGAACCGGACCGCAGGAGCGGTCGATCCCCGAGCTTGTTGATCTCCTGGATCATGCCAACGAAACCGTCCGCCTCCTGGCAGCCAAATTCCTTGGCCTTGCCGGTCCCGCCGCCCGAGACGCGGTTCCGAGCCTGGAACGATTACGCGATGACGCGAGTCCCGAAGTTCGCGAGCAGGCCGAAGGGGCTCTGAAACAGATCCTTCTGGAATCGTGATCTCGGCAAGATTGGAGTCGCTCAAGTTCTCTGCGGCAAACTGGTTCCGATCAAGCCTCTTGCGACGGGGTGATGAGCGTCGCAAACTGAGGCAATTTGAGGAAGCCCTTGGAACGATGGAACGCGACATCAAGTCGTGCTGATCGTCTGGGGCGTTGGGGAAGACGTGGCAAGGAAGTTCCTCGTGAGGAACCTCGGATCGTCTCACCCCAACCACCCTGCATGAGGGGCAGGTCAGAGGGTTGAGCAATTGCTCAACTGCTGCTCTGCAGCCCTGATCATTGGAGATTGCGATGCACCGACGAGGATTCCTTGGCACCTCGGCCGCCCTGGCAATGGCAGGAACGGCGTGGCATGCCCATGCCGGAATGGAGAACGAAGCACCTTCCAGACTGGTTGCCCGTAGGGAGCCTGACCCGAAGATCGCCAGAGCGCGGGATGTCGCCCTGGGGCTCATGAAACCCACCGGCAAGGAACTGGAGCACGGGTTGCGGCTCCACGCGGAATCGCTGGTCTTCGATGCCTATGGCTTCGCTCCCCGCGCGGCGATCGACGGCGACGCCGTCCGAGCCGCGGTCGAGGCCGGTGCGTCTGCCATCGAGGTGCAGGACCTGACCGAAGACATGAGCATGACCCGCCCGGCGATCGACCCAGCCGAGCAGGCCGACTTTGAAGCCGCCTGGGAGGCCTCGGGGGTCACCTGCATCTTTCAGAACGCGGGAGAAGAAGGGCAGGATCCGCTTCGTCTGATGAAGCGGTTGGCGCGCTTCACCTACCTGACCGACATGCTGCCCGAAACCCTCCGACGCGCAGCCTCCCCCGACGACATCCTCGCCGCCAAGGAGCAAGGGAAGCACTGCCTCTACCTGACAGGCAACGGTGTTCCGCTCACGCAGCAATGGGTCTCGGTCCAGGATGAACTGCGGTATGTTCGCGTCTTTTTTCAGCTTGGCATTCGGATGATGCATCTGACGTACAACCGCCGCAACCTGATTGGCGACGGTTGCGCCGAGCCGGCCAACGCCGGCCTGAGTGACTTCGGGAGGGCCGTGGTCGCGGAGATGCATCGCTTGGGGGTCATCCCCGACGTGGCCCATAGCGGTTGGCAAACCAGTCTGGAGGCGGCCCAGCTCTCGGATCATCCGGTCGTCGCGAGCCACACCACATGCGAGGCCTTGCACCGACACATTCGGTCGAAGCCCGATCAGGTCATTCGGGCAATCGTCGACACCGGCGGCTACGTCGGAATCTGCTGCATTCCCCGATTTCTCGGAGGCAAGGGAGACATCAACGCCTTCCTCGACCACATCGATTACGCCATACGTCGCTTTGGTGCGGACCATGTGGCCATCGGCACCGACGTCGCCTACTCCTCACGAGCCTCAGCGACCGAGAACCGCAAGGTCCCCTCGCGCGGTCCTCGCCGCGATCGCTGGGAAGCCCTCTGGCCCGACGACCCGTACGTGACCACTCCCGAAGCCACCGAGAGTCTCTCCTGGACCAACTGGCCGTTGTTCACGGTCGGCATGGTTCAGCGAGGCCACTCCGACGACACCATTCGGAACGTCCTTGGCGGCAACGTACTCCGTGTGGCTCGCCAGGCTTTCCAACGATCTCTAGGCAAGTAAGCCGTCGACAGCGAACCAACCCCTCGGCGGTTCCAGGAGCTTCGGTCAGCGGAGAACCGAAATGAGAGGTTCTCTCTGATCGTCGCCTGCAAAAGTCTAAAAGAACCCCAGGGAGTCTTCTTCAACGTGCCGTCGACATCAACCACCACACAAGAGCCACCGAAGAGAGTCGAACTCTTAACCCCCGCTTTACGAAAGCCGGGAATCGGCAGCCTAGTGGTGACGCAGATGGTGGCCAGAGCAAGGGATTACGTCAAGATCACACCCAGCAGACCGGGCAGCGAAAGGTCTTGGAATCCCCCAATTTCATTCGCGTGCCGACGCATTCACTGCCCGATTCACTGCCCGATGGCCGACCTCTCTGGTGGTCGGCCCCGGAGCGGTTTTGCATCGAACGACTCAGCGAACCTCGGACGACACACGCCAGTCACGGGACTTTGGAGTGGCAACATCCGCCTCAACTGGTCAACTGGTCGAACTCCTCGGAGGGTGCGAGACGTATGCGGGGCTGCATGGACCGGTTGTCCCCGGGAGTTGACTCAGCCGCGGGGATCGTACCAAGTTCTGCAGGATTGAGGGGAGCCCTCTCCCGTCCCGACGCCGGAACCCAGCGATAATACCTGCGAGCCAGTTGTGCTGAGTCGAAACCCTCGATCCCGATGAATCTGGCGAGGAGGGCTCCACCATTGGGTCGCGTAGTGAGGCCCGTGCCCGAAAGCCCAGGGGAGCTGATTTCTCCCTTGAGACCGCCGCACGTGAAGCCTCGGGCATCCTCAAGCACCCGGCCGACGCCCCACCTCGTGACGGCCTCGACCGGCGCCACCGCCTGGGCGGAACGGGTCAATCGGGCGATCCACGACCGGGACCGCCTCGCCCGGTCGCGCGACGGGGTCGGGCCCGACCCGCTGGCGTTCCAGATCGCCGCGGCCGCCGCGGCCCGCAACGATGACGCGAGGAGGATCCGGCCCTGGCTCGCGCAGGGCCGCGATCTCGTCTGAGACCGGATCCACGCGGTCAGCGCCGTCGTCTACGGGGCCGCCGCAAGGTGCTTCCCGGACGATCTGGTCGCGACTGTCCGGCTTACCGAGCCGCCGCTGCGGCCGGTCCGCTGGTTCCTGCTCCGAGCCCCCTGGAAGACGCTCCGGCTGCGGAAACAGTTCGGCGGCGACGTCTGGGAGGGGCGTGGCGAGGAGTTCCTGGAGCATATCGTCACGCTCTACGGCGCGACGGGCTGGATCCGCAACGCCGTCGGGGCCGGCACCAACTACCAGTGGTCCGACCCCGTCGTCATCGACGCGGACCGGCCGCCTGAGGACGTTGCGGCGGTGATCCTCGCTCATTTGCAGGAAGGCGAACCCCTTCGAGACCCCGACCGATGCCCTACATCATGACGCTTGAGTTGGACGAGGACGACTACCGGATCATCCAGGCGGAGATCGCCTGCCGCCAGCGTCGCTCCCGGGAGGCCTTCCCGGGAGAGCCGACGCTCCTGCCCGAGGGGGAGAGCAGCCTGGCCGGGGCGATCCTCGCGGAGGTGATCCGCGACCTGGACGAGTACCGTGACCGGCACGACGCGAATCGCAAACCGCCGACGCAGGGATGAACCGACACCCGAACACGAGGACCAGGCACCGATGAAACACCGGAAATCGCTGAACCGCCGGATCAAGGACGCGACGCGACGGGTCGCCCGGGTCGAGCACCACCAGGAGGTCGTGCGCACGGCCGCCTTCCTCCTGTCGAGCCTGGTCGTGGCCTGCCTGCTCGTCTACGGCTGGGTCGACGTGCTGGGCTGGTGGTCGAACGCTCGGATCGACTGACGGGCGCCGCCCAACTCCCCGACAACGAGGACAGCCCATGGCCATCACCGGGACGCTGACCGTCGCGGCCGCCTACAACGGCCGCGGCTACGACGCGAAGATCGAATACCGCGACGACGAGAACCAGGACCACCGGATCACCCGGCGCAACGCCGGGCGCAGCCCGGACGAGTCGATCGGCTACGCCCTGCGGACCGGCCTGATCGCAGGCCCGATGGACGAGGACACCCCGATCTTCGTGCGGCTGGGGCCGACCGAGGACCATGAGCCGCCGATGCCGTACGAGGGCCCAGCCCCGGGACAGGAGCCCTGGCCCCCGTTGCCGCCCTTACCCCAGCTCTCGCCCCAAAATGCCTCGGCCCTCGCAACCTTCCAGTCGGCCTTCCGCATCGCGAAGGACGCGCTGGCGATCCTCCGCTACGGGCCCTACGGGCCGCCCGGGATCAAGGGGATCACCTACGACTTGGAATCGGTCTGCGAGGACGTCTTGGAACTGGCCGCCCGCTGGGACGCCCGCCGCTGGGACGAGGCGACGGGGCAGTTCGCCAACCCGCCGCTGTCGGAAGATCCGTCGAACCCGAAACCGGGCGACTACGCGCAGTGCGAGGACTGCGGACAGCTCATCCGGTTCTGGGGCGGTCGCTGGGACCACCTGACAGGGCTCCACTCCTCTCACACCGTCCGCCCGAGCATCCGCACGGACAAACCACAGGACGACGGAGGACCGCATGGCTGCTGAACGCACCGCGAAGAAACGACGATGCAAACGGGCAAAACATGCCCTGAAGCCGTACCGCGACGGCGACGACCGCCAGTCCCCGGTCATCGACCTGCTGGCCGACCTGCAGCACGATTGCACCGCCAAAGGCGTCGACTTTGAAATGGCCCTGCGGGTGGCGACGAACCACTTCTGCGACGAGCAGGCCGAGGAGGCGCGTCGTGGACGATAACGAGCTCCCGGACATCGCCAGGGAGGAGTGGTCGCTCGCCACTGAGCCGGATATGTATTTGATCAACGGCGTCATCTCGGTCCCCCGCTGCTATGAGGACGCCGAGCGGGACGCGCACGCCATCAATGCGCTGCCGAAACTCATCGCCGCCTGCGTGGCGATCACCGAGGCGGGCGACGACTTGAGGCTTCGCGAGGCGTTCGAGGCCGCCACGGAAGCCCTGAAGGCCGCCCGGCTGCGATGATCAATCAGGGCTGCGGCACCATACCGCAGCCGCGCGTCTTACCGCGGGCCCCCGGTCTTGCGGCGGATCACTCACGCTGTCACGGAAGGGCATTCTTGCATGCTCCCTCAGAGTTTTCCCCATGAGTCGTTCGGAGAGGTCCGGATTGTCACCGGACCTGACGGCGAGCCGCGATGGGTCGCGGCCGATGTGTGTCGCGTGCTTGAACTTGTTAACGTCACACGGTCACTCGACCGGCTCGACGACGACGAAAAGGGTGTTCACACTGTGAACACCCTTGGCGGACCCCAGGAAATTCTCGTCGTAACCGAGGCCGGGCTCTGGAGTTTGGTCCTCACCAGCCGCAAGGCCGAGGCGAAGGCCTTCAAGCGTTGGCTCACGCAAGAGGTCATCCCGTCGATCTGCCGGACTGGCGCGTATGCACTCTAAAATCGTTCTCTGGCCGAGCAATGCCTGGTCCACGCCCAGGCTC